>CALXWU010000036.1 GCA_944392505.1 uncultured Clostridia bacterium
TAATGGGAAACGGCAGAGTAATTTCAGATCCAAAAATAGAAGCTAATAATGTTGAGGCAAGCTTAATACATGAAGCAGCAATAGGAAAAATTGCAGGAGAGCAATTGATAAAACTAATGACCTTGGGATTAACGGAAAAAGAAGCAGAAGAAGAAATAATAAATGGCTTCTTAAAATAATTTGGACAAAAAGGGACACGCCTTTTTGTCCAGAAACTTAAATAAAAGGAACAGAACTATAAATATCATTACTAAAATGATTTTAAATCTGTTCCTTTTGTTCACGAAAGCATTTTTTCCACTATTTGCACGGCATTGGTGGCAGCACCTTTACGTATATTGTCTGCTACTACCCATAAATTTACTCCTGATTTAACACTAAAATCTCTACGAATTCTACCAACAAATACCTCGTCATGACCAGATGCTTTTATAGCAAGAGGGTAGATCGGTTCTGCAATTTCTTTATTAGTATTTTTAAAATTAGTTTTATCAGACGATTCATATAAATTATCTTGCACAATTAAACCCGGAAATCCTGATAAAGTCTTAATCAAATCATCTAATTCAAAATCTTTTTCAAATTCCACATTTATGGATTCACTATGTGAATTAAATATTGGTACTCTTACAGTAGTTGCAGTTATTCTTAAATCTGGTTTCTTCAATATTTTTCTCGTTTCATTTATCATTTTTTCTTCTTCTTTTGAATAACCATTTTCTAAAAATACATCAATATGTGGCAGGCAATTAGAAAAAATAGGATAATCAAATTTAGTTAATTCATATGAAGGATTTTCAGAATTACCTTCTAATTCTGACATTACATCACTGTTATTATTGCTTTTGCCATTTGCTAATTCTGTACTTCTTTTATTCATATAATCATTAATACCGTTTTCTAAATCTATAACCCCATTTCTTCCTGCTCCTGAAACAGCTTGATAAGTAGAGTATACGATTCTTTTGATTTTGTATTTATCCTCCAAAGGTTTTAAAGCAACAACAGCCTGAATAGTAGAGCAATTTGGGTTTGCAATGATTCCATGATTATTCTTGATTTCCTCAGGATTCACCTCTGGTACAACTAAAGGAACCTCAGGCTCCATTCTAAAAGCACTGCTATTATCGACAACTATGCAACCTTTAGAAGCAGCTATAGGAGCATATTTTTTTGAAGTAGAGCCACCAGCAGAGAATATCGCATAATCGAAGCCACTATCAAAAGATAAGTCATTTAATCCCTGTACTATGTAGTCTCTATCCATAAATCTAACTTTTTTGCCAGCTGATCTTGAAGAAGCAAAAAGCACATATTCATCAATTGGCAAATTTCTTTCTTCTAATACTTTTAATACAGTTCTTCCAACTAAACCCGTAGCACCAACAATTGCTAATCTAATTTTTTTCATTTAAGCACCGTCCTTTATATTTTTTTATTATACAGTATATTAAATAGATAAGGAAAATGTTAAGAAAAAAGGAAAAAACCTTTGAAACTTATTTAAATTATGGTATAATAGTATACATATTGGAGGAGAAAATGTACAAATTTTTTGTATCATCAGATCAAATACAGAATAATCATGTGAAAATATTAGGAGAAGATGTAAAACATATATCAAATGTTTTGAGATTGCAACCTTTAGAAAAGTTAACCATATGTGACAAAGATGTAAATAAAAGCTATGTGGCTGAAATAAATAATATAAATAAAGAATATGTTGAATGTACTATAGTCAATGAGATAAAGGAAACTACAGAAAGTAATGTAAACATAGATTTATACCAAGGGCTTCCTAAATCCGATAAAATGGAATACATAATTCAGAAAACAATAGAAATAGGAGTTGGGAACATTTATCCAGTTACATTTGAAAGATGTGTTGTTAAATTAGATAAAAAAACTGAAGAGAAAAAATTGGAAAGATGGAAGAAAATAGCAGAAGCAGCTGCGAAACAAAGTAAGCGTGATGTTATTTCTAATATAGAGAATGTTATAAATATTGAAAATATTTGCCAGAACATCAAAAAATATGATATTATATTACTAGCATATGAAAATGAACAGAATAATACACTAAAATATGAACTACAAAAACTAGATAGAGATAAAAAACTAAGTATTGGTGTAATTATTGGACCAGAAGGCGGATTAAGTGAAAAAGAAGTAGAGAAACTTATAATTGCTGGTGCAAAATGTGTTTCGTTAGGAAAAAGAATTTTAAGAACAGAAACAGCTTCATTAGTGATGCTTAGTGACATTATATACGAGTTCGAGTTGTAATAATTTATTAATATGGAGGAAATAAAAATGCCTAAAAGTGCTGAAAAAGAAAAAAAGCAAGAAAAGGTTGATGAGCAAGAAGTAAAAGTAGAAAACACAAATAATGTTAAAGAAGAAAAAAGTGTGGAAAAAAAGGCTAATTCAAGTGCTAAAACTGTAAATAAGAAGAGTAATAGCAAACAAACCAAATCTAGAACCCAAAATACTGAAATAGATAAAACTAATGCTGAAAATAAAAAAGAAAGTGCAAAAAATACCAAGAATAAAGATACAAAAAAAGAAGAAAAGACTCAAGATATGAAAAATGACAGCAAAGAAGAGGTCAAGAGAGACACAAAGAATCAGAGCAAGAAGAAAAGTGACAATAAAACAAAAGATAATAATAGAGATTTCAAAAAAAATGAGGTTAATAAATCTAACAAAAAAGAGATAAATAAGGAAAATAGCTCTGATAAAAATAAAGTTAGTAAAGAGAATAGAACAAAAAATAAAAAAGATATTAAACAAAAAGAAGAGGATAAAGCTAAAAATAAAAAAGTTTCAGAAAAAGAGAGTGAAAAGGATACTAAGGAAGAGCAGCTAGAAGAAAAAGAGCATGTTAAGCTTATAAAATTTGAAGAAATAAAAAATATATTTAAAAGCAAAAAAGCAATTCCTGACGAAGAACTAAAAAGCATAAACAAACCTGTATTTCAAAATGTCTTAGTAGCTATAATTGTAATGATATATTGCATTTTTTTAATTTTAGGTTTCTATAACATAGAAAATGCGGTGTATCAAACGGATCTAAAAGTATTTGCAATGTGCATATTATTCTTAGCAATAGTGTTGCTAGAGAAAGCATATAAAAAGGATAGTGGAACGCTAGCAATATATGGAATAGAGGCTATAGTTATTTCAGTAATAACACTTGCATTAATATATGTAAATTTAATGCTATCAGCTAATTATATCAATATAGTGTTAACGATTTCATACATATTAGCTATATATTATGTTATAAAGTCTGTAATAGTCTATATAAGAGGAAGAAAAAAATATTTTGTAGATGGTATGAAAGAAATGATTAATACTGATGAATAATCAGTTTGAAAGTAGGAGGTATATTATGCAGTTAATAAATATTGGTTTTGGAAACATTGTTTCTGCAAATAGAATAATAGCAATAGTTAGTCCAGAGTCAGCGCCAATAAAAAGAATTGTTCAAGAAGCAAAAGATGATGGAACTGCTATTGATGCTACATATGGAAGGAAAACTAGAGCGGTTTTAATAATGGATTCAGGACATGTAGTACTGTCTTCTATTCAACCTGAAACAGTTGCTGGAAGATTGGAAAAAGATGAAGATGATATTTCGACTCAAGATGAAAAATAGAGATAAAACTATAAAATATATGATATGAGGTTTAAAAAATATTTGGAGGTAGATTAAAATGATGGTAAAACCAACAGTAAAAGAATTGTTAACAAAGGTGGATAATAGATTCGAGCTAGTAGTAGTTACGGCAAAGAGAGCAAGACAAATTGCAGATGGAAGTGAAGTATTAACAGATGTTGATGAAGAATCACCAGTAACACTTTCTGCAAATGAAATAGCAGAAGGCAAGGTGAAGATATGCTAGTTCTATTATCAGGAGTATCGGGAGCGGGCAAAGATACAATAAAAAAGGAATTGATTAACAGAATGGAAAATGTAGAATCTTTGCCTTCATATACAGATAGAGCACCAAGGGCAAATGATATACCAGGGGTAACATATAATTTTGTTAGTACAGAAGAATTTGAGAGAATGATAAAATCTGGAGAATTATATGAATATTCTGTTCATCATGAGCATTATTATGGAACTTCTAAGAAGTTATTGAACGATAAAATAAATAACGGAAAAATTATAGTAAAAGATATAGAGGTAAATGGAGTTGAAAATCTTTTAAAACTCTTAAAAGATGATGTGAAAATAGTTACTATATTCTTACGAGTACCAAAAGAAGAATTGCAACGAAGACTTGAAAACAGAATAGACAAACCTAGTTTAAAAGAAATACAATTACGCCTGAACAGATTTGATTACGAGGAATCTAAAATAGGTATGTATGATTACATAATAAAGAATAATGATTTGGAAAAAAGTGTTCAAATAATAATGACTATTATACAAAATGAATATAACTTAAAAAATGCAGAGTTTTAAGTTATTAAATAAAAGGAGACAGACAACCTAAAAATAGGTTGCCTGTTTTAGCGTAGAAACTAATAAAAGTAAACATATTGATTGGCCTGATGTACATAAACCTCTTTATTGCAATTCAATGCTTTTTTTAGACTTAAAGCAATTTCTTCATCAGAAACGTTCTTTCTGCTAAGTTCATGTTCAAATAAAGGAATAGTAACTTCAGGTAAGTACATAATTGTACGCGGCAATGTAATGTTGGCAGCGTAGGAGTAAAATGTTATTCCTATAACTTGCCAGAAACAAATAATGTGAGATGTTTTATCAATTGTAATTGGAATTAAACAAGATAAAGCATTTCTGATCATTTGCGCATCAAAATATGTCCGTGATAAGATCTTACTTATTTTCTCAATATTTTTTGCTGAGAGTCCCATTCCTTTCAAAGTCCAACCATTTACTTTTATAATGTTAGTTGTCTGCACCATTGTAGTATCCTCCTTAAATTGTTAGCCCTTTATTAAAAAGGCAAATGTAAAATAATGTGCACTCTTTATTTTACCATATATTTACAGAAAAAGCAACTAGATAGGAAAGAAAAAGAATTTCTAAGATAGGTTTATTGTAAAATACTTATATTTTTGATATACTATAAATGCAAAAAAAGGAATGATAGTAATAATGATAGCAGAAGTTATAATACAAAGTAATGTAAAAAACTTAAATAGAATATTTGACTATAAAATCCCAAGCGAATATGAAGAAAATGCTATAGAATTAATAGGAGCAAGGGTATTAGTTCCATTCGGCAGGATGAAGGAGTTGAGAGAGGGATTTATCGTAAATATCAAAGCTGAAACAGAGTATCAGGTTAAAGAAATTGCTAAAATAGAAGAAAGATATTTAGATGAAAATAAAATTAATCTTGCAAAATGGATGTCAAGAAGATATTTTTGCAATATAGCAGATTGCTTAAAATTAATGCTACCTCCGGGAACAACTACTAAAATCAATGTTAATAGAGTAAAAGAAAAAAATGTTAATTTTATAACGTTAAAAAAAGATCCAGAAGAAATAGAATTTGATATAGAAACAGGAAAAATTAAGACAGATAAGCAAATAAGAACTCTAAGATTTATAATAGAAAATGGAGATTCATTAGTATCAGATATAGAAATGTTTGCAGATAGTTCAAGAGCAGTTGTAAACACCTTATGCAAGAATGGATATTTAGAGATAATAGAAAAGAAAGTTGAAAGAGATCCATTTGAATTTAAAGACATAAAAAAAACAGAAAAATTAAAGCTTAACGATGAACAGCAAAAGGCTTTTGATAATATATGTGATTCAATGGACGATATGCTTTTTTCAGAATTTTTGATTTTTGGTGTAACAGGCTCACGGAAAAACTGAAATATATCTTCAATTAATAGAAAAAGCTTTAAATGAAGACAAGTCAAGTATTTTACTAGTACCAGAGATATCATTAACGCCACAAACTGTAAATAGATTTATTGCAAGGTTTGGAAAAGAAAAAATAGCAGTGCTTCATAGCAAACTATCAATTGGAGAAAGGTATGATCAATGGCATAAAATAAATGATGGAAAAGCCAAGATTATAATAGGTGCACGTTCTGCAATTTTTGCTCCAGTAAAGGATTTAGGAATAGTAATAATTGATGAAGAACATGATAGTTCATATAAATCAGAAATGGCACCAAGATATGATGCGAAAGAAGTAGCAAGATATATGTGTAAAGTAGCGAATGTTCCACTAGTTCTAGGAAGTGCAACACCTGATATAGACACATACTATAAAGCAAAAAAAGAAGAAATAATGCTTTTAGAATTAAATAAAAGAGCAAATGAAGCACAGCTTCCTGATATTGAGATAATTGATTTAAGAGAAGAACTTGCACAAGGCAATAAATCCATGATAAGCACCAGACTATATACAGAAATAGAAAAAAATTTGCAAAATAAAAAGCAAACAATCCTATACCTAAACAGAAGAGGATTTTCTACATTTGTTATGTGTAGAAATTGCGGATATACTGTAAAATGCAAGAATTGTAATATTAACCTTACCTACCATTCCAATAAAAATAAATTAAAATGCCATTATTGTGGCTATGAGGAAAATATTGTTACAAAATGTCCAGAGTGTGGCAGTAATCAAATAAGATATTTTGGCACAGGAACACAAAAATTAGAATACGAAATAAATAAAATATTTCCAAAGGCTACTACCATTAGAATGGATGTTGATACAGTAAGTAAGAAAAACTCACATGAACAAATATTAGAAAAATTCAAAAATGAGAATATAGATATTTTGATAGGTACTCAAATGGTAGTTAAAGGACATCATTTCCCAAAGGTTACATTAGTAGGTGTAATTGCAGCAGATGGAAGTTTAAACATAGATGACTTTAGAGCAAATGAAAGAACATTTCAGATATTAACACAAGTAGCCGGAAGAGCAGGAAGAGGTTCAGAAAAGGGCAGAGTAATAATTCAAACATATAATCCAGACAACTTTAGCATAGAATGTGCTAAAAAACAGGATTACAATTTATTCTATGACACAGAGATAGTTTTTAGGAAACAATTGAAATATCCGCCATTTTGCGATATAATATTAATTGGATTTACCTCAAATAGTGAAAAAGAGGTAATGGAAGCAGCAAATAAAGTACATGAATACCTAAAAAATAGAGTAATAAATGAAAATATAGGTATAATACTATATAAAGCATTACCATCACCAATAGACAAAATAAAAAACAAATACAGATGGAGAATACTAATAAAATGTAAATTCTCGGATGAAATAATCAATTTAATGAATGACACAATAGAAGAATACTATAGCCTAAAACTAAAAAACACAAGAATCACAATAGACCTAAACCCAAACAACATGATGTCGCTATGATGTCGCTTTTGGGGACAGGCGTTAAAACGAACAACTATGTGGTTTTGGGGACAGGCCTATAGTGAAACAGTAGTATGAAAGAAGTAAGCAAAATAATTCAATAAATTAGTGCTATGAGGGGAAAGGGGCATATTGGATAGGTCGTAAAAAAGGAAGGCCTGTCCCAAAAACGAATAACTATGTGGTTTTAACGCCTGTCCCCAAAAGCGACAAAGGAGGGAGAAAGAATGGCAATAAGAAAGATAAGAGAAAATGGAGATGAAATCCTAAGAAAAAAGTCTAGGGAAGTTGAAGTAATAGATGATAAAATCAGAGAACTATTAGAGGATATGCTTGAAACAATGCATAAATACAATGGAGTGGGGCTTGCAGCACCACAGGTGGGAATATTAAGAAGAGTTATAGTGATTGATTTGTATGACGGAAATGAACCTTTAAAATTGATAAACCCTAAGATAATTAAAACAAAAGGGCAACAAGAGGTGGAAGAAGGTTGTTTAAGTTTCCCGAATCAATATGCAAAAATGATTAGACCAGAAGAAATTGTGGCAGAAGCGTTAAATGAAAAGGGCGAGAAAATAAAGATAAAAGCAAAAGGGCTACTTGCTCAAGCAATATGCCACGAAGTAGATCATTTAGATGGTATATTATTCATAGACAATATGCTTCCAGGAACATTAGAATTTGTAGAACCAGCTCAAGAGTAAACATGTCTGAATATATAAAAGAAATTTCTAAATAGAAAAGGAGGAGAACTCAATGCTTAGAATAGTTTTTATGGGAACTCCAGATTTTGCGGAAAAATCACTTAAAAAAGTGTATGAAGCAGGGTATAAGATAGAGGCAGTTGTAACAAATATTGATAAACCAAAAGGAAGAGGTATGAAATTAATACCTTCTCCTGTTAAGCAATTTGCTGAAGAAAAAGGAATAAAGGTTTTGCAACCATTAAAAGTTAGAAATAATACTGAATTTATAGAAGAAATAAAGAATATAAATCCAGATATTATTTGTGTAGTTGCTTATGGAAAAATACTTCCAAAAGAACTTTTAGATGTTCCAAAATTAGGTTGTGTTAATGTTCATGGCTCACTATTACCTCAATATAGAGGAGCTGCTCCAATACAATGGGCTGTACTTAATGGAGATAAGAAGACTGGAATT
The DNA here is from genome assembly GCA_944392505.1 of uncultured Clostridia bacterium. Taxonomy (GTDB): domain Bacteria; phylum Bacillota; class Clostridia; order TANB77; family CAG-508; genus CALXVA01. The sequence goes on from CALXWU010000036.1 coordinate 8,559, forward strand.
ACTACAATGTATATGGATGTAGGGATGGATACTGGAGACATGATTTTAAAACAAGAAACAGAAATAGGCGAGGATGAAACTACAGGAGAATTATGGAATCGCCTTTCAGATATAGGAGCAAATCTTTTAGTAGAAACACTAAAATTGATAGAAGCAGGAAAAGCTCCAAGAGAAAAACAAGGGGAAAATTTTACTTTAGCTCCAATGCTAGATAAGGAAATGGCAAAAATAGATTGGCAAAACAAAACGGCAATAGAATTGAAGAATCTTGTAAGAGGTCTAAATCCAATTATGGGAGCATATAGCTTTTTAAATGGAAAGAAAATAAAGTTTTGGAGAGTTCAAACTCTAAAGGAAAAAGAATTAGAAATTGAGTTTCCAGAACTAGAAGAATATTCATATAAAATGAAAAATATAGAACCAGGAACAGTGCTCTTCTCTGATGCAAAAAAGGGCTTATATATAAAAGCAAAAGAAGGCATTTTGAAAGTACTAGAATTGCAAGGAGAAAATGCAAAAAGAATGACGGCAAATGAGTTTTTGAGAGGAAATAAGATAGAAGCGGGAAATATATTTGAATAAAAGTTGCAAAATTTGTTAAATAATAGTATAATGTATAATGTACGAATATAAATAAAAAAGTAATACAAACCTATTTAAAGTGCATAATATAGTATAAATAAAAAGAAGGAGAATAAAATGGAATATTTATATATGATCCAACAAGCGCTTGTATGGTTGTTAACAATATTTTGGGGATACCAATTAGTAATAAGTATTTGTTCATTGGTAAAATTAAAGGATAAGCCTATACTAGAAGAGAAAACTAATAGATTTATGGCAATAATTCCTGCACACAATGAGGAAAATGTTATTGAAGCTTTAATACAGAGTTTAAATAATCAAGATTATCCAAAAGATCATTATGATATATATGTTATTGCAGATAATTGTACAGATAGAACAGCAGAGATAGCAAGAAAATGCGGTGCAATTGTAATGGAAAGACATGATGAAGAGCATAAAACAAAAGGATATGCGCTACAATGGTTTCTAGGACAAAAAATAGAAGAAAATGCACCATATGATGCCTTCTGTATATTTGATGCAGATAATATAGTTGATAAAAACTTTTTAAAAGCTATGAATAAAAAGTTATGCCAAGGCGAGGAAGTTGTTCAAGGATATAGAGATATTAAAAACCCTACAGATAGTTGGGTATCTGCAGGTTATGCATTATTCTATTGGACAATGAACAGATTCTATCATTTAGCAAGGTATAATTTGGGACTATCTCCACTAATAAATGGTACAGGTTTTATGGTTAAATTTGATGTTATAAAACCAGAAGGCTGGAATACAAAAACCTTGACAGAGGATATAGAGTTTTCTTTAAAAAGAATTATAAAAGGAAAGAAACTTGGATGGGCCACAGATGCAATAGTTTATGATGAGCAACCAGTTGGATTTAAACAATCCTGGAAACAAAGAACCAGATGGACTGTAGGACATATTCAATGTTTAAGTGAATACACAAAACCACTAGCAGCAGCAGTAAAAGAAAACAAAACTTTAATGAATTTTGACGGACTATTATACATTCTTGGAACAATGCCAATGTTTGTATTAACATTAGTTTTACTATTACTAAACTTCATCATGTTTGCGGCAAATGGAATGACTGTAGCAGATTTAGTTATAAATTCTTTAAGATATTTAATACCAACCTTCCTTTTACCAATATTCACAGCTATTTTAATTATGATATTGGATAAAAAGCCAATAAGACCAATGCTTAAAGGATTAATATGCTATCCATTATTCTTAGGTTCATGGCTAGTTATAAACTTCAAATGCTTATTCAAACGTGATACAAGTTGGGATAAGATTGAACACGTTAGAAATGTTAAAATTAATGAGGTATAGGGAATGGAAAATAAGAGATTTACCATTTTAAAAAGGTAAATCGCTTGTTTTTTGTTTTAGATAATTGATGAAGGAAGTAAGTTGTACGAAAATATTGAAAAAAGTTTTATAAAATATTGAAAAAAGTTTTATAAAACCTCTTGACAAAAATTATAGTTATTATAAAATGATAGTAGCTTAAATGCGGAGAACAAAAAAGTACCAGAAGGTACTATAAGCTAAAAACAAAAAACGAAGTTTCTTGAATTCAAAAAGTAGATGTGCCAAAGGTACTTTTGAGTTCAACAATTTAAGAAAACAAAGGAAAAGAGGAGAAAGATAGAAATGGCTAGAACGCTTGATGCTGTACACACTATATATATATATATTTATGGAAATGTATGTGAAAGAGTAAATAACTTAAGAAAAGAGAACAATTTAAAAAATATAGTTGTTCTTGTTAGTGTTGCAGGAGAAGCAAAAGAGAATAAAAGAAATATAGGTGTAATAAATAAGGATAGTTTATTGCATAGCAAGGCAAGTATAAATACTTGTTTTGTTGTGTAATGGCTATCCTTTTTGTGATGTTATTTACTAGAATAATATTTATATATAATACGTAAATATTACAAGAATATTACAAACATATTACATTTATATAACATTAGCCAAAAGTATTAAAAAGAAAACATCTATAGTATAAAATACAGATATAATACGAAAAGAGACGTATAACAAAAATAAATGAATAACGAAAGAAGAAAATGAAAATAATAAAGGAAGTAAATTAAAATTAAGGAAGGAGAAAATTCAAGGATGAAAAAGAAAAAGACTGAAACCAATACAGAAAAAAGAATTCAGGAAACTTCGAAAACAATGGCAAAACAAGAAAAAGGAATAACTTTAGTGGCACTGGTTATAACAATCATTATCATAATTATACTTGCAACAGTAACAATAAATATGGCGTTTGGTGATAATGGATTAATCAGGCAAGCAGAACTTGCAAGAGACCTAACAGCAAATAGTACAGAATATGAAACACAAGCTACAGCTAATTTAGTTGCATATATGAATGAGATGCTAGAAGGAAGTGGAGAAATAGAAGAGCCACCAAGAGTGCCTGGAACAGTAGAAGATGCAAAACCAGATTCAGCAGATGATGATATATATATTTATGAAGAAACAACCCAAATTTCAGACGCAAGTAATGACACCATGTGGATTCCTGGAGGCTTCGGTATTGCCAGTGATTCTGCAACAGATATTGATGATGGAGTGGTAATCACAGATGGAACAAATGAGTTTGTGTGGATTCCAGTAAGTGATGCTGATTTAGCAGAGATGTATAATACAACTACACCAGAAA
>CALXWU010000037.1 GCA_944392505.1 uncultured Clostridia bacterium
CAACTATTGCAACAAATTCTCCTTTTTCTACTGAAAATGATACATTGTCTACTGCAACTACTTTTGATTCATCTTTACCATAAAGCTTAGTTAAATTTTCTAATCGTAAAATCTCCATAAATTTCATCCTTTCTATTTATTTTGGTTATTTAGTAATTCTAGTATATATACTTTTTATCCCCATCCCCAAAAGTTGACTCTTGTTTTTTCTTATTATACAAAAGCTAAAGTGACAAGTAAGTGACATTATAAATTTATAGCATAAAAATTCTTGGCTGAAATAAAGCATAAAAAAGCAGCCTTATTCAAAGGCTGCTTTTTTAAATTAGTGTGAATTTGTGATTGTTAAAACAAATCTTTCAAGCCCCCTATCATTTGGGAAAATTAGTGCAAACTGAACTACAACTTTTTCCTTCTTGCTCCGGACTCTTATCTTGTTAACAACCATGCAGGGAGTTCCTTTAAATTTTCTTGCCATATCAATCATACTAACGGCTTTTTCAATTAAGATTCCCTCGGTATTTTCCTTCTCACAGCTTCCTCTTATTTCTAAGATTGGCATGTCTTTGTCTTGCATGAAGTTCCATGACGTATAGAAGTAATCCATTAATTCCACACCCTTCTAAATAATATAGAGTAATTATATTATACTACATCTTTTTCATTTTTTCAAATATTTTTATTTTCGACTTTTTTCCTCCGTCCCCAAAAGTTGAGTCAGGTTAGAAATATAAGCCAGATCTAACACTAGTATATGTTGCACATCCTGCAGCAAAGACTAATACTAATATAATTGCTACAATTACTAGCCAACAGAATTGTGCACGAGCAAAATTTCTACGATTTATGTTCGAACTATCACATGCAAATACAATCATAAGTATCAATCCAGCAATTGGCAACATAAATAGCAAGCTATATCCGAAATATCCCCAAGCGCCAATTGGTCTATATTTTTCTGGTATTTGAGGTTCTTGAGAATTTTGCTGATATTGTTGACCATTATTCATATTTTGGTAACCTTGGTATTGTTGATAACCTTGATACTGCTGATTGTAGTTCATATTTGGATATCCTTGATAGTTAGGCATTCCTTGATATTGATAACCTTGATTATTTGGCATTCCCTGATATTGTTGATGGTTATTTATGTTCTGATTGTTTGTTGCATTTTGAGTTGTCTGTTCTTGTGCCACTTGGTTTTGCATCTCTTGTGTATTACCTTCTTGATTAACCTTCTCCTTTTCGTTTTCTTTGTTTACATTGTTTTCATCCATGTTTATTTCCTCCTTATATTAATATATTTATTCTCCATAATCGAATTCATTCTGATATTTATCTGCTCCGGCTAAGAATATACATCCCTCCTATATTTAATAATTATATCATAAAAGATAGGTTATAAATACATAATTTGAAATTTTATTGAAAAATTTATAAATTCTTCTACAATATTGAATACACATTATTCCAATTCATTTTTTATAAAGAATTGTTTTATAATAACTATTAATAATATTATTGCTCCCACAGTAATATATATATCCGCCATATTAAAGACTGGAAAATTAAATAAATTTATATTTATAAAATCAATTACATGTCCTCTAAAAATTCTATCTATTAGATTTCCAAACCCTCCTACTAGAACTAGTATTAATGATATAAATTCTAACATGTCTATTTTATCCATATTCTCTTTTAAGAATTTAATGATTATACCTAATATTACAACATTTACCAAAATTATTAATATCACATTATTTTCATTTAAGCCAAATGCAATTCCTGTATTTTCAGTATATGATAAATTTAAAAATCCCGGTATTAATACAAAATTGTTATCAATGACAATGAATTTTATGATTTGATCTAATAATAGTAATATAGCCCCTATTATCAGTACGATTTTTTTATTCATTTTATCCCCTTTATTTTTTCAAGTCTCTATAATTAAATTATAAGTATTATCCCAGCGCAACATCTAATACCATCATAAGCATAAATCCTATTGCTAAACCTATTGTTCCAATATCAGTGTGTTCTCCTTCTTGCGACTGTGGTATTAACTCTTCTACTACAACATATATCATGGCTCCTGCTGCAAATGATAGTATGTATGGAAGTATTGGAAGAACCGTGCTAGTAAGAAGAATGGTAATTATTGATCCTATTGGCTCTACTATTCCAGATAAAGCTCCATATACAAAAGCTTTTGTTTTCGACATTCCTTCCGATTTAAGTGGCATAGAAATAATGGCACCTTCTGGAAAATTTTGAATTGCTATTCCTATTGATAAAGCAAGTGCTGCTGCAAGTGTTATCCCAGTTTCTTGTGCAAGCATTCCGGCAATAACCACCCCTACCGCCATTCCCTCTGGAATATTGTGGAGCGTTACTGCCAATACCATCATAGTAGAATTTTTTAATTTTGCTTTTATTCCTTCTGGTTTTTCTTTTCTTAAATGTAAATGTGGGATAATTTTATCAAGTATTAACAAAAATATAATTCCGAATGCAAATCCAATTGCTGCTGGAAGCCATTCTATGTCTCCCTGCTCTTTAGCCATATCCATTGAAGGAATTAGTAGAGACCAAATTGATGCTGCAATCATTACTCCAGCCGCAAAACCAGACAATAATTTTTCTACTTTTCTATTAATTTGATTCTTCATGAGGAATACCATTGCAGCACCTAATGTCGTTCCTGCAAAAGGAATTAAAAGTCCTATAACTATATTCAAGCGACTCCCTCCTCTTCTATACGTATATATATTTGTTTACATATTTTTAATACTATTTATTTATCTCATAAATTTTTATGCTCTAAACTTTATTATATTATTTTCAATATTTAAATCTTTTCCGTTACTTAATAATTCGACTTCTTGTAAATTAATACTATTGATTATTTCTTCAGCAATTATTAATAAATATGTTTTATCATTATCTTCAACAACTTTTATATTTATATCCTTACTTTTATTCTCGACTAAAATTTCGACTAGTTTAATAATTAGATAGATATTATTACTTGCTTCATTTATTATTATTTCTTTATTTTCAGTTTCGAAAGATAAATTCACATTATTTAATAAAATGGTAGGTTTTAACAAAATATTGATTATTTTATTAAATTGTAGCACATCAATATTTTGCAGATTTTCAAAATTAAGTGCCTCATATAATTCATAAGTCTTTTTAAGAGCATTTTCTATAACTTTGTTTTCTGTTTCATAATCATTTGTACTCATTTTTATAGATTCATTCATTCCAGAAATCTGCATCAACTGATCTTTTGCTTCATTTGCCAGATTTGCAATTAAATTTCCCATAATTGCTTTTTTATAGCTCAATTTTGCTATTTCTTGATCTTTCTCTCGTATTTTCTTATTTAAAAATGAAGTTTTTATTGCTGATTTTGTCATCAATATTAACTCATTTTCGCCTTTTACTTTATCTAAATATCCTTGTATATTCATTTTATCAATCATCTCTAGAGGCGGAATCTTATCAGCATATCCTGTTTGCAAAATCACTATAGTTTCTTGATTATATTCTCTTAATTTTTCTACGAACTCATCTCCGTTCATTTCTGGCATAAAGAAATCAAGGAGAAGTACATCGGCTTTATTTGTTTTTAAATATTCTAGTCCTTCTATTGGATTTGAAAAGCATGTTACATTCAATTCTTCAAACTCTAAACAATTTTTTGTTGCTCTTAAAACTTCTTCGATATCATCAACTATTACTACACTTGCATTCTTATAGATATTTTCTTCCATTACATTCCCTCCTTATTATTTGGTATTTCTATATAAAATGTTGTGCCAACACCTTCTTGTGTTTCAAAATACATTCTACCTTTAAAACTGCTTTCTATCATTGTATTTGAATAATATAATCCAAATCCTGTTCCTTTTTCTCCTTTTGTTGTTTTCAGCTCTTTAAAAATATTATCTTTGATTTCTTTATCAATTCCTCCTGCTTCATCGCTCACAGATATTATTGTTTTGTTATTATCTTGTATTGCCTTTACCTTTACAATTCCTTTAATATTTTTCATTGCATATGCGTCAATACTATTTCTTATCAAGTTTCCTAGTACTCTGTCTAGTTTATTTTTTTCTCCAAATAATTTTATATCTGGTGGTACATCTATTTCCAGTTGGCAATTACTTTTCATAAATATACTTCTAAATAGGACTTTTATGCCTTCCAATATGTCTATTATTGCAAATTCTTGCTTATCTGTATCTCCTGTTGCCCTTATTTGATTCCTTACTCCCATTATAATATTTCCCATGCTATTTAAACTATTATCAAGATTTTCTAACATTTCATTCAACTTACTTTTTGTATACTCATCTGTTGAAATTTTATTAGAATTTATATATTTTTTCAATGTGGATACATCTAATTTTATAGCGGATAATGGTGAATTTAAATCATGTGCTAATCCTCCTGCGAACTCTCCCAAGATAGCGAATTGTGCTTGTCTTTGCATAGTATATTGATCTTGTTCTATTTGTTTAATATATCTATTTATTCTCTCTTGAATGTTAGTAAATGATTTTATCAAATCACTTATTTCATCATTTGAAGATATTGGTAATCTATCATTTAAATCTATCTGCTTACTTTTTGCCATTTTGTTTAATTTTTTACTTACTAATGTAATGTCCTTAAAAATATACTCTAATAAATATAATAACAAAGCTATTGATAAAACCAAAATTATTATGGATGCCACTATAATAGTTTTTATCACCTCTATTGTGTCTGTTGTATATCTTATTCCTATTGTATATATTTCTCCATTTATAATAACTTTCCTAAATACTCCTTCTTCACCAGTTGCATAAAATCCATATGTTCTATTATTTTCGACATGATTTACTGATACTTCTTCACTATATCTTATAAAAAATTCAGAAATCTTTTGTTCTTTATCGCTTGTATATATTTTACCATCTGGATAAATAATATAGTAGTAATCATTATTATTTATAAATTCTAAATTATTTAAATCCTTCTTTAAAGAATCTATACTAATATATTCATTAGATATATTCTCTAATAGCTCTTTATCATATATCTTATATAAGTAATTACCTTTTTGTTTTGTCAGATTTGAATATCCAATAAATGTTATAAATACTATTGTCACAATTAATAATGGTAAGACAACCATTATAACTGAAGTCTTTATGCTACTTCTTCTTATTTGATTTAAAAGTTCTTGCCCGATATCTTTATTTTTATTTGTATCATTAAATAGATCTATTAAGATATCCTTAAATACTCTTTTTGCAAATACATATGATATTGTAGCAATCGAAAGTAGCATTGCGAAGAATATCAATGTTACTTTCAGTATTACCTCTATATTCCCATTAAGAATCAAAAATGTCATAGCTATCACTATCACGGGAGCTATTACCTGTAACAAGTATATAATTATTGGCGTCCTTCCTACAGTTTTTACAGCCTTAAGATATAGTTTATCTATATTCTTGCTTTCATTCATTTTACATAATAGTTTATTTATATTTTTATATGTAATCACTAATATTATATTTTCAATAAAGATACACAATATTAATATTGAAATATATTGTTGAGTATATGTCAATCCATTAATTGCTACTTGAAATGCATTATCTATAGAATCTGGTGGATAATTTAACAATTTAGGTATTATGGGATAAAACATTAAAACAGCTAATACATCTATAATATTATATATTATCATTAACTTTTTCCATTTTCTTTTAAAATTCTTCATTGTTTACCTCTTTTATATATTTTGTATATACTTTTTTATATATTCTTCATCTATATTGTTCCATTCAAATCCTAGTTCTTTTAAATAATTTGTACTTTTTTCAGAATTAACATTACAGTTTTCGATATCATTTTCTAGTAGCCCTATTAATTCATTTTTATTCTGAAAATTTCTTGCTATTTCTTTATTATATGTTTCTAAATCTACCGACCTAATGTTTATATTTAATTTTTTTAGTATCGCAACTATTTCTTTTATCGTAATTTTATTATTATTTTCTATATGGTAGATATTAACATTATTATCTTTTAGAATTTTTACTATTGCCTCTGCACATAAGTCTACTGGGCTTAAATCAATTTTGTAATCAAGCATACTATCTAGTACAATTTTATAATTTATTATTAATTTTAATTTTGTAATAAAAGCATTTTCATTCTCATTTATTTGAAACTTGCCATCATTTCTCCACATAATATTTCCAACTCTAAATATAGTAGCATTTAATCCTTCTTTAATTGCCTTTGCAACTTCTTGTTCGGCTTCGAACTTCGTTTTTATGTATATATTTTCTAATTTTTGATTACAATATAATGTTGTCTCATCTATATCATCCGTATTTTCTACATTTTCTAATACAGACATTGTAGATATTTGTATAAATTGCTTGTCCTCATGTTTACAAAACTCTATAGCTTTTTTTACACTTAAGTAATTTACATTATAAAAATATTTTACGCTACCAAAATGTTTTACACAGGCTGCTGAATTTATTATCATAGATGTTTGCTTTTTTATAGTTTCATAATCTTCATTATTCATTCCAAATCTGTCCAGTGTAAAGTCTCCATTCACTACGATTATTCTATTATTATTGTTTTCATAAAAATCATCTTCAAAATAATATGATAGTCTATCTTTTAATCTTTCAATAGCTTTATTTTTTGTTGTTGCTCTTACTAGACAATAGACATTAACATTTGTAGTTTGTAATAATTCTTTTAATATATGGATACCTAAAAATCCTGTTGCTCCTAGTAAAAGAATATTACCACTAATTGTTTGTTTATGTCCTTTTTCATACTTTATTTTTGATATATATTTTCGCTCTTCTTTATTATTTGTGTTATTATCATTCATCATTTTCGCAGCTAACAATTTTATTGATGGATAGTTATAAAAATCTTGTAAAGAAAATTTCATATTTTGTTTCTCAAATTCAACTATCAAAGAAATCGCCTCTAAAGAATCTATTCCCAAGTCAAAGAAATTATCATTTATGCTTATTCTATCATTTTTTGTTTTCTTTTTTATTATATCATAAATGACTTTTTCAATTTCGTTTTCTGGTAATATAATTCTTTTTTCTGTATTGCAGAAGTCCATTAATTTTTTCTTGTCGATTTTTCCATTTGCTGTCATCGGTAATTGCTTTAATTTTATAAATTTAGATGGCATCATATAATATGGTAATGTTTTAGACAGAAATTCTCTTAAATTTTCTTCAACAATTTGTTCATTATCAGTAACAACAAATGCTATTAACTCTCCATCTTTATCATTTTTTTTATTAAGTTGAATCACTGCATTCTTAACTCCATTGCAACTTTTCAATGAATTTTCTATCTCTCCTAGATCTATTCGATATCCTCTAAACTTAATTTGGTTATCGTTTCTTCCACAGAAATTTATATCTCCATTTTTGTTCCATTTTCCCAGATCTCCGGTTTTAAATGCCTGTTTGCCGTCAATACTTATATATTTTTCTTGTTGTAGTGATTCATTACATTTGTAACCTTTACCTATTCCTTTACCTAAAATATATATTTCTCCTATAGTGCCTATTGGTAGGAGATTCATATCCTTATTCATAATGAATATCTCCGTATTATTTATAGGCTTTCCTATTGGTACAATTTCTTCTTTATCCTTTCTGTTATTAAAATCGTACATTGTAGAACAGATTGTGGTTTCAGAAGGTCCATATCCATTTATAATATGAATATCTTTTTTTATATCTAAAAATTTTTCTAATGTTGTTGCTTTTATTGGCTCTACACCGACTAACATTTTATTTAAAGATATTTTTTCTTTATATTTTTCTAATTTCTCAACAACTTCCTCCAAAATTGCAGGTGGGAAGTATGAAAATGTTATCTTTTTATCAACTACATATCTTACTAATTCATCAATTGTACTTTTTGCTAAATCTTTATATAGATATAATGTAGCTCCATAAAATAGTGGTGTAAAAATTTCTGCTATACAGACATCGAAACTAACGTTAGCAACTGATAAAAAGTTATCAGCTTTTGATATATTATTATCTAATATATCATAAAAACTATTTATGAAATTAGATAAATTTGCATGTGTTTGTTGTGTCCCTTTTGGCTTACCTGTCGTTCCTGAAGTATATATCAAATATGCAACATCAGTAGGCTCATTTTTCACACTTACTAATAAATCTTTCTTTTGCTTGATATTATCTATGTTAATATTTATTATTTCGTTGAATTTATTATACAATTCTGTTTCTGTAATAATAATCTTGGAATTACTATCTTTTAAAATAAATTTTATTCTTTCATCTGGCAATTCATTGTAAAGGAAAATAAAACTTGCTCCAACCTTTAAAGCCGCTAATGCTGATATTATTATATCAACGCTTTTTCGCTCAAATATTATCGCAACGACATCACCTATATCTACTTTTTGTTCTATTAATTCATTTGCTAGAATATTAGATTTTTCTCCCAGTTCCTTATACGTAATTTGACTTTCTTCATCTATTACTGCAATCTCATTTGGATATTTTCTTATATTTTCATTAATTCTTTCATGAATTAATAAACTGCTATTATATTCAACCTTAGTGTTATTAAAATCAAAAAGTATTTGTTCTTTTTCTTCTTTAGTTATTATTTCAATATCTTTTATATACATATTGTCGTCCATTATAATTTGATTAATAATATATAATAATCTACTATGTATATTTTTTATTTCATTATTTTCTATCCCATTTTCTTTAAAGTCATAATAAACATTAAACGTTCCTGTGTTTTGCATATCATTTATATGCATTTGTAGATCATCTGGGCAATATCCATTAAATTCCCAACTTGTTATACATTGCATTTCTTCTGAATTTTCTATTTTTGCATTTTGATACGAAAAAGCAACTGAATAACATTTTTGATTAGTATCAAATTTATTCTTTATATCCTTTTGCAACATTTCAAATGGATATCTATGATGTTTTAAAAATGCATATTGTTTTTCGTTTATATACTTTAGAAAATCTCCACATTTTAAATTACTATTTATATTCACATGAAGCGGAAGCGTATCAATAAACATTCCCATGGTTGATTTTGCTTTATAATTTTTTCTGTTTAAAACAGGCATACCTATTGATATATTATAACTACTTGATATTTTACTTAAATAAATTGAAAAAGTAGCCATAAACAGACATTGTTCTGAAATGTTATTATCTTTACAGAACTTTTTTATTTTTAATGTTTCATCTTTATTTATTATATAATGCTCTCTTTTCCCTTTTATATTATTACATGTGTCGAAGAATTGGGTGGTTGGCTCTTCTTTATATTCATCATCCCAATACTTTTTATCTATTTCTAATTTATCACTCTCTAAATATTTATTCTCTTCCTCAATATAATCTATATAAGAGTAAGTAGCTTTCTCTATTTCTTTTCGTTCCTTTAAACATTTATAAATTCTTATAATTTCTTTAGCATATAAACTAACAGTCCATGCATCTGCAACAATATGATGCGAAACAGAAAGAACGTCAGCAGTACCATTTTCGTATCCTAATATATAAAATTTCATTAAATTATTATTAATTAATTTTATATACTTTCTTGATAATTCTTTAACTATTTTACTTTCTTGATTGATTTCATTTATATTGATTATCTCTATGAAATTATCAACATTATTAGGAAAGTATTGATAATATTCTCCATCAACCTTTATAATTCTAGTCCTCAATGCATCATTTTGTTGAATTATAAATTCTAATGTTTTCTTTAATAAATTAATATCAATTTGTTCTTGAAATTTAATTCGGCCTACTACATTATTTATTGGTGTTAGCTTATAATATTGCTCTGTTAATAGTATATTTTTCTGTGGATTAGTCAATTTATAGATTTTCACATTATCCATAATATTCCCCTCAATCTATTATAAAACAATTATAATATTTCTATTATAAAAATGATATCATAAGAATAAAAAAAAATAAAGTATTTAGTCATACTTTATTTAATATTGTGGTTTTATTTTTACTATTTTTTCCCATGTCAAATCGTTTTTCCCAAAATGTCCGTAATTAGTTGTTTTAGTGTAAATTGGCTCTCTCAAATTTAAGTAATCAATAATTCCATTAGGTGTTAAATCAAATTTATCTTTTATCAGTTTTACCAGTTCTTCATCCGATTTTTTACCTGTTCCAAATGTATTTATATAAATTGAAAGTGGTTCTTTCATTCCTATAGCATATGAAACCTGTATTTCACATTTATTAGCATATCCATTTGCAACAATATTCTTAGCTATATGTCTAAGCATGTATGCTGCACTACGATCTACTTTGCTTGCATCTTTACCTGAAAATGCACCTCCACCATGTCTCGCATATCCACCATAAGTATCTACAATTATTTTTCTTCCCGTAAGGCCAGTATCTCCTAGTGGACCACCTATTACAAATTTTCCAGTAGGATTAATATATATATTTGTATTTGTGTCAAGCATATCTGATGGTATAATTTCATTTATTACATGTTTTATGACATCTTGTTTTATTCTATCTTGGTCAATGCCTTCATCATGTTGTGTAGAAATCAAGATTGTTTCTATTCTTTTTGGTTTATCATCTTCATACTCTACTGTCACTTGTACTTTTCCATCTGGTCTTAAATATGGAAGGATTTTTTCTTTACGTACGTCTGCTAATCTTTTTGCAAGCTTATGCGCCATGTTTATTGCATATGGCATATAATTTTCAGTTTCATCTGAAGCATAACCAAACATAATCCCTTGATCTCCTGCTCCTCCTGTATCCACTCCCATTGCAATATCAGG
>CALXWU010000038.1 GCA_944392505.1 uncultured Clostridia bacterium
TGTAGAAAGAAATTTAGATCCATTTAATACAAATTTAGTGGTGGCAGATCCAAGCAGAGGCAATGGAGCAATTTGTCTTGCAGTAACCCCTAAAATGAAAATGCTAGGAGTAAAGAATAGATGTAGAATATTCGAAATACCAAAAAACATAAAATACATTGTAGCTCTTCCAAGAATGAAAAAATATATTGAGTATTCAGCAAATATTTATGAAATATATTTAAAATACTTTTCAGCGGAAGATATTCATGTGTATTCAATAGATGAGGCTTTTATGGATGTTACTAAATACTTAACACTATATAAATTAAATCCAGAAGAACTTGCTAAAAAAATTATGAAAGACATTTTTAAAACTTATGGGATTACTGCAACGGCAGGAATTGGAACAAATATGTATTTAGCAAAAGTGGCTTTAGATATAACTGCTAAGCACAGCAGCAATAATATTGGATATTTAGATGAAGAAAAATACAAGAAAGAATTATGGCATCACAAACCACTTACAGATTTTTGGCAAATAGGGAGAGGAATAGAAAGAAGATTAAACAAACTTAGGCTATATGATATGTATGATGTGGCACATGCAGAGCCAAAAGGAATATATAAGGAGTTTGGAGTAAATTCAGAGTATTTGATAGATCATTCTTGGGGCAAAGAAAGTTGTAGTATGGAGGATATAAAGAAGTATAAGCCTCAAGCTAGATGTATTTCGAATAGCCAAATATTATTTGAAGACTATTCTTTTGAAAAAGCAAGACTTGTATTAAAAGAAATGGTGGAACTCGGAAGCTTGCGATTGATAGAAGAAAATTTATCTACAAATACAGTAAAGCTATATATAGGGTATTCGAAAGATGTAATACCAGCAAGTGGAGGAACAGAAAAATTGAAAAGCTATACTAATGTGTATTCAGAATTGGTAGAGGCATTTTTAAGAATTTATGATAGAACAATAAATAGAAATGTAGGGATACGAAGAATAGGAATAAGTTTTGAAAATGTTGATGAAATAGCTTATGTTCAAATGAGTTTATTTAAAAACCAAGATGAAATAGATAAAGAAAGAAAATTAGAATTAGTGATAAATGAGATAAAGAATAAAATGGGGAAAAATACAATTATAAGGGGAATGGATTTAGAACAAGGTGCAACTACAATGGTTAGGAATAGGCTAATAGGTGGACATAACGGAGGCTAGACGTAGTCAAAAGAGTAATTATTGAATTATATAAAGATATAGGAAAAGTTAAAATAGATGATTGAGTATTGTTAAAGAGAGGAGCGATTGATAATGACTAGAGCTGGTAGAGCAAAGCAATTTCTGCCATTTGATGCTTTAAAGGGATTTCAAGAAGCTTTAAATGCAAAGCAAATAAAATGTGAAGATAAAAAAGAACTTACTGAAGATAGCTTCACTAAACTAGAAGAAGAGTGGAACAAAATAGAGAAGGATAGTATAGTAAGAGTCAAGTATTATAAAAATAAGGGATATGTTGAAATACAAGGGAAAATAGATAAAATAGATTATATAAAAAAGAAAATTCAAATAAATGAGGAAAATATAAATGTGTGTGATATTATAGAGATGTCTGTAAAGTAAGTATAAAAAATTTTTCAAAAACTATTGACAATTGAACATATACTCAACTATAATATATTAAGAAGATGATTGAATATATATTCAATCATAAAATTAAAAGAATAGTTGAACAGATACTCAACTAAACACACAAAAGATAATTAATAAAAAGGAGGAAGAAATAATGTCGAAAAATGAATTTATATGTGATTGTAATATTATTCATCAAGATGTGGTAGACAATACTTTGAAAAAGATGCCTGATGAAGATGCTTTTAATAAAATAGCAGAGTTTTTTAAAATTTTAGGAGATACTACAAGAACAAAAATTTTATTTGCATTAGATGAAAATGAAATGTGTGTATGTGACATAGCAAATGTATTAGGTATGAGTAAATCTTCTATATCTCATCAATTAGGAACTTTACGAAGAATGGGAATAGTTAAATGTAGGAGAGAAGGAAAAGAGGTTTACTATATGCTAGATGATGAACATGTGAAATATGTATTTGAAATAGCAATGAAACATATTAAACATAAGAAATAATATTTAAATTCATTTAAAAGTTTTTTGAAGTAAAATAAAAATGGGAAGGAAGTATTTTGCTGTGAAATGTAAGTTTAAAATAAAAGGATTAGATTGTGCAAATTGTGCTGCTGAATTGGAGAGAGCAATTCAAAAATTAGACGAGGTAGAAAATGCTAATATTAGTTTCATGTCAGAGAGAATGGAATTAGAATTAGTAGAAAATGATAAAGGTGAAATCATTAAAAAGGTAAAAAAAGTTATAAAAAGAGAAGAACCAGATGTAACAATAGAAGAGATTTAGGAGGTGCTTGAACGGTGAAGAAAAAATTAATAAAGATAATTATATCATTAATTCTATTTGTTTTTTCTATGGTTATAAAATTTGAGAATGTATGGATAAATAACACTTTATTTGCTATAAGTTATATTATAGTAGGATTTGAAATTCTAAGAAAAGCAATTAGAAATATTTTTAGAGGAAAGGTATTTGATGAGAACTTTTTAATGTCTATAGCAACTATTGGTGCTTTTGCAATAGGAGAATTTCCAGAAGCTGTAGCTGTAATGCTTTTTTATCAAGTAGGGGAACTTTTCCAAAGCTATGCAGTAGATAAATCAAGAAAGTCAATAGCAAATTTAATGGATATTAGACCAGATTATGCAAATGTATATAGAGATGGCAAATTAGAAAAAGTAAATCCAGATGAAGTAAAAATAGGAGAAACTATAGTAATAAAACCTGGAGAGAAAGTGGCTTTAGATGGTCATATAGTAGAAGGAAAAACTACTTTAGACATGAAGGCACTAACTGGAGAAGCTTTACCAAAAGAGGCAGAAGAAGGAGAAGAAATACTAAGTGGATGCATCAATTTAAATGGTACTATTAAGGTAGAAGTAACAAAAGAATATGGAGAATCAACAGTTAGCAAAATTTTAAATTTAGTAGAAAATGCAAGTAGCAAAAAGACTAAATCAGAGAACTTTATAACAAAATTTGCAAGATATTACACACCAATTGTAGTTATAATTGCTATAATTCTTTCTATTGTTCCACCACTTTTAATAGAAGGGGCAAATTTTCAAGATTGGTTATATAGAGCTTTATCATTTTTAGTTGTTTCATGTCCATGTGCTTTAGTAATTTCAATTCCTTTAAGCTTTTTTGGAGGAATTGGTGGAGCATCAAAAATGGGGATATTGGTTAAAGGAAGCAACTATTTAGAAGCTTTATCAAATACAGAGATAGTAGTATTTGATAAAACAGGAACTCTAACTGAAGGTGTTTTCGAAGTACAAAAAGTAGAGCCAATTGGAATTTCAAAAGATGAGTTGTTAAAAATGGTTGCTTATGCTGAAAATTACTCAAATCACCCAATTTCTAAATCTGTAAAAAAAGCTTATGGAAAAGAGATTGATGAAAAGCAAATAGTAAATTCACAAGAATTATCAGGACGTGGAATTGAAGCCAAAATTGGAGAACAAAATGTATTAGTAGGAAATGAAAAGTTAATGCATGAAAAAAAGATTGAATTTACAAAATGCAATGATATCGGTACAATCTTGTATGTTGCAATAGAGGGAAAATATGTAGGATATATTTTAATAGCAGATAAAATAAAAGAGGATTCTAAAAAAACAATAGCAGAATTAAAGAAAAACAATATTAAACAAACTGTAATGCTTACAGGAGATAGAAAAGAAGTAGGAGAAGCTGTTGCAAAAGAAATAGGGTTGGATAAAGTATATACAGAACTATTACCAGATGGAAAAGTTGTAAAAGTAGAAGAATTATTAAAAGCAAAATCAGAAAAAGGAAAGCTTGCTTTTGTTGGAGATGGAATAAATGATGCACCTGTTCTTGCGATTTCCGACGTAGGTATTGCGATGGGAGGACTTGGTTCAGATGCAGCAATTGAAGCTGCCGATGTTGTAATAATGACGGATGAACCATCAAAAATATTAAAAGCTATAAAATTATCTAAAAAAACAATGAGAATTGTAAAAGAAAACATTATATTTGCAATTGGAGTAAAAATAGCAGTCTTAATTTTAACAGCAATAGGATTATCAAGCATGTGGCAAGCAGTATTTGCAGATGTGGGAGTTTCGGTAATCGCAATTTTAAATGCACTAAGAGCTTTAAAAGCTTGAACAAAAGGGACTACTGCCTTTTGTTCAAGTTTTTGAACTTTTGGGACACTCCTTACAGCTTGTACTGCTAGTGCTTTTTACTTTTTCCATATTTGAGCATTTGCGAATGGAATGGTTGAAAATGTATAGAAAGGCTTGCAAAAGGAAATATTAAATAGTATAATAGAAATGTAGTAAATGAAGAAAGGTTAAATTGGTGGTAAAATGAGAATTACTAATAAATCACTAAATTAGTTAGATCATACTTTTTGAAGGTTTATTAGTCATGTCTAAATTACCAACAGTAATTGTAAATACAAATTAAAGACAAAATAATAAGTTAGTTTCCTTCTTTAAGTATGTTAAAGGAGGAGTTTTTGTATGGAAAAAATAAAAATGTTAAATGTTACAAAATATATAGGTGACAGAAAAATAATAGATATAGATAATTTAATTATACAAGAAAATGAAAAAGTTGGAATTGTAGGGAAAAACGGTGCTGGAAAAACAACACTATTAAAACTAATTGAGGGAGACATAAAAGCTGATACTGGAGAGATAGAGGTTAATGGAAGTATTACATATATAAAACAATTAGATGATATTAAAATTAATGCAACTACAAATTTAAGTGGTGGAGAGCAAATGCTAGCCTTGATAAAAGAAAAGCTTAAAGAAAACACAAGCATTATACTTGCAGATGAACCATCTACTAATATGGATATGCAAAATATTGAATTTCTTATTAAAAAATTAAAAGAATATGCCGGAACTATATTACTAATTTCACATGATAGAAATGTTCTAGATAGTATATGTTCAGCTATTATAGAAATAGATGATGGAAAAGTAAAGAAATATAAAGGAAATTATACTTCATATAAAATTCAAAAAGAAGCGGAACTAGAAAGAGAAAAATTTGAATATAATCAATATATTAAAGAAAAAGATAAATTGGAAAAAGCTATAATAAATGCAAATAATAGTGCAAAATCTATGAGAAAAGCACCAAAGAGAATGGGAAACTCTGAGGCAAGACTACATAAAAGAGAAGCAGACAATATTAGAGAAAAGATAGAAGGGCATAGTACGGCATTAAAAACAAGACTTGAAAAATTAGAAGTAAAGCAAAAGCCAAAAGGTGAATATTCTATTTATTTAAAACCACCGACTAATATTATCATGAAAAATAAAATAGTAATTAATGCAGATAATTTTACTTTAAAAGCTGGAAATAGAATACTTATTCAAAATTGCAAGTTTTATATTGAAACAAATAAAATAACTGCAATAATTGGGAGAAATGGTATTCGGTAAAACTAGTCTAATTAGAGCTATAATGTCACAAGAAAAAGGAATTAATGTAAATCCTTCATTGGATATAGCATATTTTAGGCAAAACTTGGATAACCTAAATCCAGATAAAACGATTATAGAAAATGTTGCGGAAAATAGCATACAAGAACAGACTGTAATTAGAAATATATTAGGAAATTTGAATATACGCAATGATGAAATATATAAGAAAGTAGTTGATATAAGTGGTGGAGAAAAAGTAAAAGTATCTCTTGCTAAAATAATATTATCAAATAGTAATATGTTAATCTTAGATGAACCAACTAATTTCCTAGATATAGAGGGAATCGAAGCATTAGAAGAAATGCTAAAGGCATATACAGGAACAGTTTTGATGGTTTCACATGATAGAAAATTTATTGATGATATTGCTGATAATATTATCATAATAGAAAATGGTGACATCAAGCAATATGAAGGAAATTATGAGAAGTATTTAGAAAGCCAAAATCAGAAACCAAATGCTACAAATCAAATTAAATCATCTAATGATAAATTACTCTTACAATTTAAAAGAGCAAAATTAGAGTCTGAAATAGCATCTACAAAAGATGAAAAGAGGAAACAGGAGCTTATAGAAGAATTACAAAAAATGATGAATTAGGGACTGTCCCCAATTCATCATATGATTTACAAGTTGAATATTACTATGATATAATAGTAGAAAATTGGGAAAAGGAGATATAACATGGATTATTCTATAAAAAATACTACTAGAGAGCAAAGAGCAGAACTAGTAAAAAAAGCTTTAGCAATATCACTTTCAGGTGCAGATATGCCAACAGATGAAACAATAAAATTAGCTAAAAGATACATAGACGGAGAGATTGAACTAGAAGATTTACAGAAACAAGTAATAAATAAATATAAGAAAAATTAAGAGGAAGCATGAAAGATCCATATATACAGCCAAATGGTACTTTAAAAAACAAACTAGGAATAAAAGAATATGATGAATTAAATAGTGCAGAAAAAGATATAGGGTTTGTAAAATTAATAGATATAGGAGAGAGCTTTAAACAAAAATATAATAAAGAATATTTAAAATCAATTCATAAACATATTTTTGAAGATATTTTCGACTGGGCTGGAGAGTTTAGAACCGTACCGATTGAAAAAATAGAAATTGTTATACCAGGGATAAGTCTTCAATACTCTGCACCAAAGAATATAGATAAAGATTTAGATAAAGCGTTTGATGATTTGAATAACATGGTATGGGCTGGCAAAAATTTAGACCAAATAGTGCCGGAATTCACAAGGAAACTTGCAAGAATTTGGAGAATACACCCTTTTAGAGATGGCAACACAAGAACAACATTAGCATTTGCAGAAAATTATGCTAGAGAACACGGATTCCCTATGGAGATAGCAGTTTTATTGGATAATTTAACGAGAATAAAAGATGAAAGTGGAAAAGTCACTAGATATAGCATTAGAGATAAATTTGTGTTAGCAGCTTTAGATGATAAAGATTATCCAGAACCAGAGCATTTAGAAAGATTAATAAAGCAATCAATTCAAGTCGGTATAGAAAGAGAAAAAGAAAAACATAATATGTTATTAGGAAGACAAAAATATGATGAATTAACACTTTAAGAAATTGGACTAACTAAGCCCGTCCCCAATGGTCTTAAAGTCAACATAATTATAAAGAGAGGCATTTATGAACATTAAAATATTAAACATTTCCGAAGTAGAAAATGACTATGAGCAAATCAAAACATTATATGAGGAATCTTTTCCAAGAACAGAAAGATTTCCCTTTGATTATATAGTGAAACGCTCACAAAAAGAAGATATGAAATTTGATATATTTTATGATAACAATAACTTTATCGGATTATCATATATGATTATGGAGAAAAACATTGTATTTATCCTTTATTTTGCTGTTAATAACAAGCATAGAGGAAAAGGATATGGAACTGAAATTTTAAAACAGTTAAAAGAGAAATATAAAGATTATACTATATTACTAGAAATAGAAGAATTACGAGAAGATAGCTCAAATTATGATCAAAGAGTTAGAAGGAAATCGTTTTATGAGAAGAACGGATTTTATGGAACAAATAAACATATAAAAGAAGGCCCTAATGTTTTTGAAATAATGACATCAGATATAAATACTAGTTTTGATAATAAGCTATTTAGGAAAATTTATAAAAAGATGTTTAATGGTATTGGAAAATTAATTGTTCCGGTTTTTATTAAAATGAAGAAAGGTCTAGAATGAAAAAAGCAATAAAAATTATACTTATTATTATATGTCTGTGTGTGTTTATATTTTCAGCATATAATATATATAAATATTTAGCTGAAGAGCATGCAAATAAAAAACTAAATAATGGGCTTATTGAAAAAGCAGTTGTAGAAACATCAAATACTAATACAATAAGTAGTAATACAGAAGATGAATATACACTACCTCTAAGTGTGGATTTTTCTGCTTTGAAACAAGAAAATGAAGACATAATTGGTTGGATTTATTCTGAAAATACTCCAATAAATTATCCTGTTGTACAAAGCGATGACAACGAATATTATTTACGTAGATTAACAAATGGTGAATATAACATAGCTGGGAGCATTTTCATGGATTACCGAAATAGTGCAAGTTTGGAAGATAACAACACTATTATTTATGGGCATAACATGAAAAATAATACAATGTTTGGAAGCTTGCAAGAATACAAGAGTCAAGAATATTATGATAATCATAAAATAATGTATTATTTTACTCCAGAAAAGAATTATATGATTAAAATATTTGCAGGTTACACAATTTCGGTGGAATCTGATATTTACAATCTAGCAGTTATTGATGAAAAAGAAATAGAAGGGTTGATAAATAAATCTGACTTTAAGAGTGATGTGGATATAAGGCAAGACGATAAAATAGTTACTTTATCTACTTGTGCATATGATTATGACGGAGCAAGATATATTGTAGTGGGTGTATTGCAAGAAATATAATATATAAAAATTCTTTAAAATTATCCTATAAACTATAGGGTAATTTTATTTTTTATGATATAATTGCAAAAACAAAGGTGAAGGGGAGAAAACATTGAAGAAAATAATATTTGGTTTAGGAGTAATATTTTTAGCATTAATCATTATTTTAAATATCATATATACAACACAAATTGATGCGGGAGAGCATGTTACAATTAATTTCAATAGCTTAATATATATTTTAGGGCTTATTGTAGTAGGACTAGCGATATTTTTGGTATCCAAGGTTATTGACAAGCATTTGTTTAATGATACAGAAAAGAAAAACAAACATGAAACTAGAATAATTTTATTTGCTATTTCTATTGTTGCATATATTGCATTTATGATAGTCTGGAATATACTTGTTCATCCTGCAATTGTAGGAGATTCAATTCATATTTGCAATTTAGCACAAACTTTTTATACAGATAATCCATATTTGTATTTATCAGGTAACACATATTTAGGACTTCCATTATATGACTATATGCAAGCTTATCCACAACAAATTGCATTAGCATTTGTATTTAGTATTATTTTTCATATTATTAATTTTGAGCTAATGTATTTACTAAGGGTATTTAATATAATTTGTATTGTGATAATGGTTATAGCTTTATACAAGATAACAAATCAATTATCAAAAACATATAAAGTAAATAAAGTATTAATGCTAGTTTTAACCTTAACTTTCTTAACAATACCAATGCTTTCAACCTTTATATATGGAGACATACCAAGTTTGGCATTTTGTTTATTAGCAGTGTATTTTATGATGAAATACACTGAAACGAAAAAAATAAGATACCCAATATTTGCAACTATTTTTACAATGATTGCATATATGATGAGAATGAATAGCTTAATATTCATCATTGCTACAGTAATATATTTATTACTATCATTGTTTAAAGGCTGTTTAAAAAAATCATGGAAAGAGAATGTAACAAATATATTTGTAATAATACTTTATGTTGCAATCTCAATCCTTCCAACATCATTGGTACAAGGTTATTATTCAAACAAATATGATTTAGATGAAAGCAAAAAGTACCCTACAATTAGTTACATATTAATGGCAATGGAAGAAGGACCAAGAGGAAATGGTTGGTACAGTGAAGATATTGCCGTAAGTGCTATAAAAGATCCAGAAATGGCAAGGGAAGAATACCCACAGAGAATTAAAGAAAGGTTAGGTTATTTCACAAATAATCCGGGTTATGCTTTTCAATTTTATTTAGACAAAATAACATCTATGTGGACAGAAAATACTTATTCAGCTATTATGAACAATACACTAGAAGACGATACACCAATCAATAATTTAAAAACACCTTTAACTTTTTATCAAAAAGCCTTACTACTTGTAACCTTCACATGTGCTTTAATAGTTTTGGTACAAAACAGAAAAAACTTATCAGCAGAAGTAATTTTTTTACTTACAATATTTATAGGGGGATTTATGTTCCACATTTTATGGGAAGCAAAATCGAGATACATCATCCCATATATAGTTGTTCTAATACCTATTGCAAGTATATGTATTAAGAAGTTTAACATTAAGGATTGGAAAGTTTTTAGGGAATTTAGTAAGTCAGAGGAAAAAGCATAAAACATATATTTAATTGGAGTTAAGATAAAGCCTATGTAGAGTATTTTAAGAATATTTTCTATGCTAATATAAATACAAAGTGGTAATTTACGAAAAATACAAGAAACTATTGATTGAAAGGTGTCCTATGAGAGAAAAAAATAAAATAGATGAGTTTCAAGAAGATATTGATAATGGAAAATTAGATATTACATTTGAGAAGATAGTAGATAAAGCAATTGAGTTGCTTAAAGAAATTGCAAAAATGAAGAAGCTATCTATAGAAGATATTGACTTTAAAGATAAAGAGTCCTTATTCTATTATTTAAAAAAATTATTTGAAGAA
>CALXWU010000039.1 GCA_944392505.1 uncultured Clostridia bacterium
CTAATGTAGATATTATACAATGAAATTAAGAATAAAAAAATGTATAATGGACTACATGTTCATTATACGAGTAATTTTAAAGAATAGGCTTAAGAAGTCTATTCTTTTACATAAAATATTTTTCTAATATAGATAAAAATAGTTTGGAAGGTGTTATGAAAAATAAATTAAAAAAGAAGAAAGAAAAAATATTGAAGGGACTGATTTATTTTTTTATTGTGATAAATATAATTCTAGCTTGTATATATATTATAATGACTTTTTCAATAAAAAAAGAAGCAATAGAAGAAAGCGATTTATTAAATTCTATAAACATAGATGAAAACATAATACTAAGTAATGATGAATATATAGAAGGAAACTTAATAGAGTCACAAAATAAGCAAGAAATTGATAACGAAAAAGATATTAATAAGCCAACTGAAAGGATGCTTAAAGTAAAAAAATTGCAAGAAGAAAATGAAGATATTATTGGATGGATAGAAATAGAAGATACAAATATAAACTATCCTGTTTTGCAAGGAGATGATAATGAGTATTATTTAACACATAATTATAAAAAAGAAAAATCACAAAAAGGTTCTATTTTTTTAACTAAAGACTATGACTGGGATTTGCCAAGTGATAATTTATTAATATATGGTCACAATATTATGAATGGATTAATGTTTCAAAATTTACTGAAATATTCAGATGAGGAATTTTATGAAGCACATCCTGTTATTCGTTTTACTACTGAAAATGAAGATGTGGAATTTGAAATTTTTTCTGTATTTAAATCAAGAGTATTTTATAAATCGGAACAGGATGTATTTAGATATTATGATTTTATTAATGCTAATACAGAAAAAGAATATAATGAGTTTGTAGAAGAGGCAAAAGAAAGTTCTTTATTTGACAATGATATTACAGCAAAATATGGTGAACAGTTAATAACATTAGTTACATGTTCATATCATGTAGAAGATGGAAGATTTGTAGTTATAGGAAAAGAGAAGTGAACTTAGTTATACACATTTCAAAACTTGAGCTTCCAATTTGGAACCTCAAGTTAAACAATTTCCAGATTTGCAAACACCTAAAAAGTCTATATCTCAATCTTAGGCTCATACCTTTCAAGCCACATATTTACTTGACACAAATATGCCATAAGTTGTGGACCAGTCATTAATTGACCAAACCATGGTCTAGTAAAGGCTTTACCATCTGTTTCTAATATCTGCATAATATAATCTCTATTTAGCAAAGTATTAATAGGAGCATTTTTATTTTCCATAATCTTAGAAAGCATTGCTTTTACGGTTTTTAAATAAGTTGGATTCCAAGTTTTTGGGTAAGGACTCTTTTTCCTATCTACAATTTCAACAGGTAGTTTATCCTTCATAATGTATCTTAATAGTCCTTTTTCTCTGCCATTTAAAGCTTTCATTTCCCAAGGAATATTCCATACATATTCTGCTAAACGGTAATCACAGAAAGGAACTCTTATTTCAAACCCGTTGTACATTCCCATCCTGTCAGATCTATCTAGTAAAGTCTGCATAAACCAATTTAGTGTTAAGTGTGATATTTTTCTCTTTTCTTTTGTTTCATCAGAATCAGTATCCAATATCTCTACATCCTCTAAACTTTCGTTATATCTATAATCTATATATTCTTTTAAATCAATTTTCTCAGAAATTGTTGGATTTAATAATTCCTGTCTCTCTTTAATAGCTATTGACCAAGGGAAAGTTCCGCTTCTCAATGCATCTTCTCTAAAGAACCAAGGATATCCACCAAATATTTCATCAGCACATTCTCCTGTAAGAGTAACAGTAGCCTCTGGTTTTACATTTTTACAGAACAACAAAAGTGAAGAATCTACGTCAGCCATTCCAGGAAAATCCCTTGCAATCATGGCATCTTCTAGAGCTTTAGCAAGTTCGGGCGTGTCTAGCATAACAGTATGATGATTTGTGTCTAATATAGATTGCATTAAATTTATATAATAGTTATCAGAATTTGGTTGAAAGTCTGTTTTTTGGAAGTTTTTATCGTTGTCAATATAATCTACTGAATACGTATTTAATTTAGGCAAATTATGCTCTTTACAATATTCTGAAGCATATAGTGTGATTATGCTTGAATCAAGACCACCTGATAAAAAGGTACATAATGGCACATCTGATACCAATTGATTTTTGATAGAATCTTCTAATAGGTATAATACCCTATCACAAGTTTCATCAAAATTTTCTTCATGAGGCTTACTTCTTAATTTCCAATACCTCTTAATATATATGCCACTATCATTATATACCATATAATTTGCAGGTTTTAATTCATAAATATTTTTAAAAGCAGTTATACCATTAGTATGAGCAGGACCTATTCCAAACATTTCACTTATACCTTGTTTATCTAAAACGGGTTCAATTCCAGGAAATTTAAGCAAGGCTTTTACTTCAGAAGCAAATATTAAATTATTATTATATATGGTATAGTATAAAGGTTTTACACCAAAATGATCACGTGCCATAAATAAACTTTTATTATTTTCGTCCCATATTGCAAAAGCAAATATTCCATTTAATTTATTAACAATATCCTCCTTATAAAATACATATGATTTTAAAAGAATTTCTGTATCTGAATAGCTTTCAAGAGGAATATTATTTGCCTTTAAAGTTTCTTTTAATTCTTTAGTATTATAAATTTGACCATTGTAAACTATAACATAAGTATTTCCATTATACTTAAAACTCATAGGTTGTTTTCCACCATCAGGATCAATAACAATTAATCTTCTGTGACCAAGTAATACGTTATCACTTACATAATAACCACATTCATCAGGACCTCTTTTTTGTAGAGTTTCATTCATAGATATTAAAACATCTTTTTTAGAGCTTAAATTTTCCTTTAAATTGACTGTACCTACAAAACCACACATAGAAATCAATTCCTTATATATTAAATTTAGGTTTTTCTATCACACGCGATATGTAATAAGGACTTTACCTATAAACCTTCATTTCTCTTAAATAATATATGAATATTTTAATAAAAATGTAACTGGTATTGACAAAATTAAAAAAAGTTAGTATAATCGTATAGTATCAATTAAGAGAAAGTATATACATATACAATAGATAATTGTTCAAGGGAGGGAATAGAGAATGGCACAACCAAAAAGAAGATGGTCAAAAGCAAGAACACATTTAAAAAGATCAACATGGAAATTAGAAAATCAAAATTTAGTTGAATGTTCACATTGTCATGAATTAATTAGACAACATACTGTATGCCCAACATGTGGATACTATGATGGAAAAGAAGTAGTTGCTAAAAAGGAAAATTAATTTTAAATAATAAAAAATGGTAGCTTTAAATAGCTACTTTTTTTTGTAAAATAATTGCCACATAAAAATATAAATGATATAATGTACCAGAAACTGAGATAATAGCAAATAACAGATTAGAAAGGAAAATCAAATGAAAAAGTTAATTGAAGCAATAAAAACAAAGAGATGGGTACATTATTTAATAATAGTTGTAGTAGGAATTTTAGTAAGTTTGCCATTCTTATGGGTACAACTTCAAACTTGTGATGATGGTAAATTCCATTTATTAAGATTAATAGGGTTAGATAATGCTTCTGAATATGGAAGTTTCCCATTTTTAGTATTTCCATTTTTCTGCAAAAACTGGGGATATAGCATGATGACCTTTTATCCACCACTTGTTACCTATATTCCATATGTATTAAGTTTTATAACAGGAATGTTTTCAGATGGACTAAAAATATTTGCAGCACTAACAACTATTCTTTCAGGAATATTCATGTATAACTTTATAAATGAAGTTACTAAGAAAAAAGGTATCGCTTTCTTTTCAGCGATTCTATACATGATTTTCCCATACAGATTTGAAAATTTATATAACAGATTTGCAATAGGTGAATTTACAGCTTTTATATTTATTCCAATTGTATTTCAAGGATTATACAACCTATTACATGGAGATAAGAAAAGGCATTTCTATATTGCAATTGGTGCAACTGGATTACTATTAACGCACACCATCTCTACTGTTTATACGGCATTTTTCTGTTTACTTTATGTTTTATTTAATATAAAGCTATTCTTTAATAAAGAAGTCATTAAAAAATGTATTATTAACGTTATATTTATTTTATTAATGTCAGCTATGTTTTTAATACCAATGCTTGAGTTTAGCTCACAGGCAGACTATTCAATACTTGAATCAAGTATTATGAAAACTGAAGGTGGTTCTGTAGCTACCAGAACAATTGCACCCTGGCAATTTATAAAAGATAAACAAGAAGAAAATGGAGTGTCATTTATTTTTGGAATACATTTTGTAGTTATGGTTTTAATTGGCATTTTAGCATACAGGAAAATAGATAAAAAGTTTAAAGACTTTTATATTATATGCTGGATTTTAGGTATAGTAGGGTTAATTATGTGTACATACCTATTCCCATGGCAAATTATGCCTGATTTCATGTGTACTCTTCAATATCCATGGAGATTGTTAGGCTTTGCATATTTCTTCTTTGTGCCTGTATGTGCATTAAATATATATTATTTGGTAAGCTCACTACGTAAAGAAGAGATTAGAAATTTATTGTATTCACTGATAATACTTGTATTGGCAGTATTTACATTTTTTGAACTTACAAAATACAAGGAAAACAATACTACACAAGATTATGAATATGAAAATAATATAAAGGCTAATCCGGAAATACACTATTTTTCTATAAATAGAGATAATTTACCGGTTAAAGCATTAGCAAAACAAAGAACTTATTTATATGTAAGAACTGATAATGTATATGTTTTATCAGGAGATGCAGAGATTATAAATGAAAACAAATATGCATTACATATTGATTTTGAAATTAAAGACGCAACATCAGGAACAGAATTAGAATTACCATATTTCTTTTATCCAGGATATACTGTAGTGCTTGAATATCAAGATAAAGAAGTGACCTTAGACACTGCAGAATCTGATAATGGTTTCTTAACAGTAGTTATTCCTGAGAATGTTCAGGAAGGAAAAATCACATGTGATTATACAGCAACAAACCTAGAAAGAATCAGTTATGTGATATCAGCGGTTTCAGTTATGGGATTTGTAGCATATGTAATATACTTTAGAAAAAAATGTAATAAAGAGGAAGTTCATGAAAAATAGAATAAAGGATTATATAATTATATTACTTTTTGCTGGTTTAATATCAATACCTTTGATGAATAGTGATTTCAATATATATGCAGATGACGGAATTCAGCATATTGCAAGACTAATGGGAACATCACAAGCAATATCAGAAGGACAAGTAATACCAGTAATTATGTCTGGGTTTTGCAATAATTTCGGATATTCTTGGAATATATTTTATAGTCCACTTACAGCATATATTCCATTAATCTTCAGCATATTTACCGCTTCTTTTGAATTAATGCTTAAACTATTTATTGTACTTATAGCTATTGCATCTGGAATTGCCATGTATGAATTCGTAACAAAAGTTACCAAAAATAGATATGCTGGGCTCTTGGCAGCTGCAATATATGTTTTTGCACCATATAGATTAACAGATATGTATATGAGAATGGCGATTTCTGAACTTGCATCCTTTGTATTTATTCCAATTGTTTTTCATGGAATGTACAATATATTTAATAGTGAAGAAAAAAGTATTAAAAAAAGCCTAGTCTTAACTTTAGGTGCTTCAGGACTAATATTAACACATATAGTTATTGCAATGTATGTAGCAATTTTCTGTTTTATATATTTGCTTCTAAATATTAAAAAGTTAAAAGATAAACAAGTGCTAATAATGCTGGGCATAAATATTTTGTTAATTATATTAATTACAGCTTTTTACACTATTCCGCTTCTGGAACATAAAATGGGGGCAGATTATGAAGTATTTAAAGCTGGCAGGATGGAGAGAACTGAAGAACTAATTAGAAATAAAGTAGATTTCTTAGATTTGGTTTATACAAAGCAATATAATTTTAGTTTTGAAATAGGACTAATAAGCATAATCGGCCTTGTATTAACAATATTAGCATATAAAAAGGTAGAAAAGCAAAACAGAAAAATTTATTGGTTTTCTCTAGTCTCAGGAATTGTATGTGTAATATTATCCTTAAGATTTTTTCCATTTGAGAAATTACCAGCGGTTTTAAAGATGATACAATTCACTTTTAGGCTATTAGAATTTTCAACTTTCTTTTTCGCCTTTATAGCTGCTATCAATTATTCATTAGTTGTAAAAGACTTTAAAATGAAAGATGTGGCTGTATTAAGTTTAATAGCATTTTTACTAATTGTACCATTAAAAAAGAATTTAAATTATGAGAAAAGATGGTCAGAAGAAGCATTATGGCCATCGGTAGAAGTAAATGAAAATACAGGTAGGGTTCATGCAGGTTGTGCCACCTTTGAATATTTGCCCAGCAAAGCTTTTGATAACCTTGATTATATAAAGAGTAGAGAAAATAGAGCATATGTGATACGCGGAAGTGCAACCATAGATAATGAAGAAAAAAATGGAACCAGTATGTCATTTGAATTTTCAAAGGTTAGTGGAATTGCAACAATAGAACTACCATACATATATTATCTTGGCTACCAAGTAGAAGTAGATGATAACAATGGTAATATACCAAAATTAGAAACCTTTGAGTCAGACAATGGATTTGTTGCATTTGAATTAACAGACGTGCAAGAAGGAATGGTAAGAGTTAAATATACCGGAACGGCTTTAATGATTGCTTCTTATATTATTTCAATAGTTACCTTTGCAGGAGTGATAACATTTTTGATAGTTATTAAAATATCGGAACATAAGAAAGCATTAAAATAGACAAATAGCAAGATTTTCTTGCTATTTTTTTTCTTATATAGTAAAATAGAAGAGTATGAAAGTAAATTTTTTGTGTGATAATAATAATCTTAATATTAAATAACCAAAATAATCGGAGGTGTAAAATGGGAAAGCCGACAGTAGCAATAGTAGGAAGACCAAATGTAGGAAAGTCTACCTTCTTTAATTATATAGCAGGAAAGAGAATATCTATAGTAGAAGATACGCCAGGAGTAACACGTGATAGAGTTTATGCTGAAGCAAATTGGCGAGGAAGAAATTTTAGCATTGTTGATACTGGTGGAATTGAGCCTGAAGCTGATGATATAATTTTATCTCAAATGAGACAACAAGCAGAACTTGCAATTGCTATGGCAGATGTAATTGTATTTGTTACCGATATTAAGCAAGGCGTTACAGCGGCTGATATGGATATTGCATTAATGCTTAGAAAATCAAAAAAGCCTATAATTTTGGCTTGTAATAAAGCTGATAATTATGGGAAGGTGTCTGATGATATATATGAATTCTATAACTTAGGGCTAGGTGAGCCTTATAGAGTTTCTGCAGCAAATGCAATTGGAATTGGTGATGTATTAGATGCAATATATGATAAACTACCTCCTATAAGTGATGATGAAAATGATAATGAGGTTATAAAAGTAGCAATAATAGGAAAGCCAAATGTTGGAAAGTCGTCATTAGTAAATAAAATTCTAGGAGAAAATAGGGTTATTGTTAGCAATATTGCAGGTACTACAAGAGATGCCATAGATTCAGAATTTGAAAATGAATTTGGTAAGTATATTTTTATAGATACAGCAGGAATAAGAAAGAAAAATAAGGTTTCAGAAAACTTGGAAAAATATAGTGTAATGAGAAGCTTGCTTGCAGTAGAAAGAGCAGATGTATGTTTATTAATGATTGATGCCAATGAAGGAGTTACTGAGCAAGATACCAAGATAGCAGGAGAGGCTCATGAGGCAGGTAAAGGAATTATTATAGTTGTAAATAAATGGGATGAGTATAAAAAAGATAATGGAACTTTAGAACAATACAAAAAAGAGGTGTATGATAAATTGTCATATATTTCATATGCTCCAATTCTATTTATTTCTGCAAAAACAGGTCAAAGAGTTAATAAATTATTTGAACTTATAAATAGTGTGGCAAGCCAAAATGCATTAAGAGTTTCTACAGCTGTATTAAATCAGGTTTTGAATGAAGCAATAGCAATTGTTCAGCCACCAACAGATAAAGGAAGAAGACTTAGAATTTTTTACATGACTCAAGCAAGTACAAAACCTCCAACGTTTGTTGTATTTGTTAATGATAAGAATCTATTTCATTTCTCATATGAGAGATATTTAATAAATCAAATTAGAAATGAATTTGGATTGATGGGCACTCCTGTAAGAATGATTGTAAGAGAAAAAAATGAAAAAAATGTATAAAATTAATTTATTAATTTTGCATTAAACATATTCAAAAATTTTAAAATAAGATATATAATACAATAAGGAATAATATAGAAATAAAAGGAGGAAATATTTATGGTAGAATGTGCAGTAATGGCAATAATTGCATATCTAATAGGTAGTATTAATTTTTCAGTTATACTTAGCAAAAAAATGGCGGGTTTTGATGTAAGAGAAAAGGGAAGCGGAAATGCAGGAACAACAAACATGTTAAGATCTGTCGGAAAAAAAGCAGCAGCTATAACTTTAGTTTTAGATATATTAAAAGGAGTAGTTGCAATTCTTATTGCTATGGCAATAGGAAGAATATTTGAAAACTCTAATGGAGCATTACTTGTTCAAGTAGCTGGTGTAGCAGTAATTTTAGGACACACCTTTCCTATATTCTTCAAATTTAAAGGCGGAAAAGGTGTTGCAACATCACTTGGAGTTTTAATAATGTCAAACTGGCAAATAGGTTTAATTTGTTTAGTTTTTGCTCTAATATTAATTGCATTAACACAAATAGTTTCTGTAGGTTCAATTGCGGCTGCAATACTATATCCAGTTCTTACACTATTCATTCCACAAAACTATATAGTACCAGGGAACTATTTAATTTACAGCATTGTTCTTGCAGTTATAATAGTCTTTAACCATAGGGAGAACGTAAAGAGACTTTTGAGCGGTACAGAAAACAGAATTAATTTTAAAACTGTAAAATAAAACATAAAAAATAATTAGTATTATCAATTTTTAGGTATAATTGTTGATACACAAACGAGGATAAGGAAGGAATTTATGAAAAAAATATGTATTATTGGTAGTGGAAGTTGGGGAGCAGCACTAGCAATTCATGCTGCTAAAATGGGACATGAAGTGAATTTATGGTCATATTCTCAAGAGGAAGCAGATATGATAAATAATGAACATAAATGCAAATTTTTGCCTATGGCTACAATTCCTGAAGGCGTAAAGTGTACTACAGATATTGAAGACGCAATAAGAGGAAGTGATATGATACTTCATGTTACACCTTCGAAATTCACAAGAGAAACTGTAAAAAAATATAAAATGTATGTAAAAGACCAACCCATAATATTATGTTCAAAAGGATTTGAAGCATCTACTCTATATACACTTGAAGATGTAGTAAAGGAAGAAATTCCTACTGCTAAAATTGGTGTGTTTACAGGGCCAAGTCATGCAGAAGAAGTTTCATTAGGAATTCCAACTGCAATAGTAATTGCCTCTCAAAGTTTAGATGTACAATACCTTGTTCAAGATACATTTATGAATGAAAACATGAGAATTTATACAAGTTCTGATACAAAAGGAGCTGAACTAGGTGGAACCTTGAAAAACATAATTGCCTTTTGTGCAGGAATAATAGCTGAACTTGATATGGGTGACAACACATTCGCAGCATTAATCACAAGAGGTTTAAATGAAATCTCTCGTTTAGGAGTTGCCCTTGGAGGAAACCATAATACTTTTTATGGATTATCAGGCTTAGGAGATTTGATTGTAACCTGTTTAAGCGAACATAGTCGTAATAGAAAAGCTGGAAGATGTATAGGAAGAGGCTTAACTATTGAAGAAACAAAAAAAGAAGTTGGAATGACAATAGAAAGTATTGACAATATAGAAGTAGCATATAAATTGGCACAAAAATATAATATAGAAATGCCTATTGTAAATACAGTTTATGATGTTTTATATAATGGCTTAAAACCTAGAGAGGCTGTTGTAAAGCTTATGACACGTGATAAAAAATGTGAATAATTACCAGGGGTACCTTTCATAAATATATCTTATAATATCATCCGCATTATTATCATTTACGTTTATGAAAAATCCCTTATCTAAACTAATCCACATGTTAATTGAATATTTATCGTTATTATCAATAAAAGTACCTATTATTTCTGTAATTTCAACAGGATTTTGGTACTTTTTTTCCCATTCTAATAAATTTATATGACTTTTATCCGCTTCATTTGTTCCAAAAAAATTACTTAAAAATTTACTTATTTCATTTCGCTGTGAACTATACAACCTTACAATAACATCCATACC
>CALXWU010000040.1 GCA_944392505.1 uncultured Clostridia bacterium
ACTAATTTAGTTAACCTTTCATCTGGATTTAAAGATGGAATTAGGATAACTACTTCATCTTTATAATTCATTTATTAAACCTCCAAATAATATGTATCTGGCTTATTTGGATCAAATAATTCATTTGCCCACATTATTGTTACCATGTCTGTATCTCCAACATTTTCAATACTATGAGTGTATCCTACTGGAATATCAACCACTTCTATTTTATCTCCACTCACATTATATTCTATTACTTCATAGCTTCCAACTTTTCTAAACTTAATTTTTCCTTTTCCACTAACTACAACAAATTTTTCATTTTTTGTATTGTGCCAATGATTTCCTTTTACAATTCCTGGTTTCGAAATATTAACTGATACTTGCCCTCTTTCTCCTGATTTGAACATTTCGGTAAATGAACCTCTGTTATCTATATTCATTTTTAAAGGATAGTTAAATTCATTTTCAGGTAAATAACTTAAATATGTGCTATATAATTTTTTTGTAAATGCTTCTTCCATATTTGGTATCAAAAGATTTTTTCTAGATTCTTTAAACGAATATATTAAATTTGCAATTTCTCCAAGTTTTATTGTATGAACAATTGGTACATAGCAAAATTCATCTTTCTTATGTACTTCCCCCTCGAGTGCTAAAATTAATTCATCTACTACATCATCAATATACACTAAATTTAATGTAACTTCTGGATCATTGACTTTTATTGGTAAATCTCTTGCAATATTATGACAGAATGTTGCAACAACACTATTATAATTTGGTTTACACCATTTGCCAAACACATTAGGTAACCTATATACCATTACTTTTGCATTTGTCTCTTTCTCATATGAGAACATTAAGTCTTCTCCTGCTTTTTTTGATTTCCCGTAAGGATTATCAAGTTCTGCTTGGATTGAAGAAGTTATAACTATAGGAGCCTTATTGTTGTGTTTCTTAAGTAATTCTAGCATTTCTGATGTAAATCCAAAATTACCTTTCATAAAGTCTTCTTCATTTTGTGGTCTATTTACACCCGCTAAATGAAATATAAAATCACATCTTTCTATATATTCTTCTAATTCTTGTTTTGTTGTTTCTTTATCACATTTATATATTTCACTATATTTTCTATTTTTTAATTCTTCAATTAAATTTTTGCCAATGAATCCGTTTGCTCCTGTTACCAGTATTTTCAATTTTTTCACTCCTAATCTTTTAAGATTTTTATGAATTTAAAATTCATTTACTACTTCTTCCAATTATTCAATTCTTCTTTTATATAATCAAGTTGCAATAATTTTTCCTTTACTTGCTCTACATTCAATATCTTTGTGTTATTTGAATTAAATTCTGAAATACTATTAGTTTCAGCATTTCCATCGACAAAATACTTATCATAATTTAAATCTCTTTTATCGCATGGCACTCTATAAAAATTGCCTAAATCTATTGCATGTACACACTCTTCCTTTGTTAGAAGCGTCTCATACATTTTCTCTCCGTGACGAATACCTATTATCTTTGTTTCTTCTTTTTCAGCTCCAAATAGCTCTTTTACCGCTTGAGCAAGTACTCCAATTGTGCAAGCTGGAGCTTTTTGTACCATTATGTCACCTGCTTCTGCGTTCTGAAATGCAAAAACAACCAATTCAACAGCTTCTTCTAAACTCATTATGAATCTTGTCATTGTCGGATCTGTGATTGTAAGTGGTTTTCCCGCTTTTATTTGATCTATAAATAATGGTATTACAGAACCTCTAGAACACATAACATTTCCATACCTCGTTGCACAAATAGTTGTTTTTTCTGGGTCTACAGTTCTTGATTTTGCCACTATGACTTTTTCCATCATTGCTTTTGATGTTCCCATCGCGTTTACTGGATATGCAGCTTTATCTGTTGATAGACAAATAACCTTTTTTACTCCTTCTTCAATTGCAGCTTGAAGTACATTGTCTGTTCCTAAAACATTAGTCTTTACAGCTTCAAGTGGAAAAAATTCGCAACTAGGTACTTGTTTCAATGCAGCTGCATGAAAAATATAGTCAACCCCATGAATTGCATTTTTTATACTTTGTAAATCTCTTACATCTCCTATATAAAATTTTATTTTATCATTATGGTATTCCTTTCTCATATCATCTTGTTTCTTTTCATCACGTGAAAATATTCTAATTTCTCCTATATCGGTATTTAAAAATCTATTTAATACTGCATGTCCAAATGAACCAGTACCTCCTGTAATCATTAATGTTTTATTTCTGAACATTTTCCTCATCCTTTCTTAATTCCATTTCTTTTTCTAAAATATTTAATAGCTTTTGTTTTTCATAGTTTTCTTTATAGAAGTTTCTTGAATTGATTCCTAATTTTTTCAAATCATCTTTTGATAGTTTCATACATTCTTTTATCTGATTTGCCAGTTTATTTGCATCTCCAGATTCAACACAAAAACCAGCCTTTGATTTCTCTATAACTTGTTTTATTTCTCCATCTGCACTTCCGAGAATAGGAACTCCACAAGCAAAATATGATTGAAGTTTTGCTGGCAATATTTCATCAGAAATTAAATTTTTCTTTAAAGTAATAAATGCCATATCTGTATTCGCATAATATTCTGGAATTTTTTCTGCTGGTTGTCTATCTATAAACTTTATGTAATCCTGAAGTTTTTTTTCTATAACCTTTTTTTGCAATTCTTCTTTAGCTCTTCCATCTCCAATTAAGTAAAAAATAACTTGAGCATTCTCTTTTTTTAGAATTTCTGCAGTATCTATTAATATGTCTAATCCCTGTGCATATCCTATATTTCCTGCAAATACTATTTTAAATCTCTTAGAATTCATTTCATCTTTCATATATTTTCCTTTGTCCAACGGAATATAAAATTCTTCTGCATATTGTGGCCAAAAGAAAAGTTTGTTTTTATCGTGCCCTCTATTATATATGTTTTTCACAAAACTCTCAGACGAAGTAAAAATTCTTTTGCAGTTTTTGTATATATAATCTACAATTTTATTGATTATTTTCAAAACAAATTTATTCTTAAGCTTAGTAACTAGTTGAACACTTTCTGGCCATAAATCTAGTACATATATATAACAGTCAATTTTCTTTCTCTTAGAATACCATACTCCAGGCAATGCTTGAAACATTGGAGATACTGCATAAATAAAGACTTTATCAAACTTTTTTCTAGTAAATTTACTCCAAAAAAAACCTGATATTACAAATGATAAATAGTTTAAAGATAACATGATTTGGTTTTTTCTTCTTGGTATGATTGGAATTCTTATGACATTTACTCCATCTATTACCTCTTTTCTTTTTTTAGTGAAACCATATCCTTTAAAAAATTTTCCTTCCGGATAATTTGGAATTCCGGTAAGTACTGTCACTTTATGTCCTCTTTTAACTAATTCCTTGCAGATATCATTTATTCTAAATTGTTCTGGATAATAATACTGTGAAATCACTAAAATATTCATCTTATATTCTTCTCCTTATTAACTGCATTTCCTTCCATTATTCCCTCATGTTTCAAGACTTTAAAGATGGTACTAACAAAGATTTTAAGATCAGATGAGAACGACATATTTTTAACATATTCTCCATCAAGCTTAGCTTTTTCTGAAATTTCAAGTTCATCTCTTCCATTGATTTGAGCTAGACCAGTAAGTCCAGGTCTAATATTATTTGCTCCATATTTATCTCTTTCTAATATTAAATCTTCTTGATTCCATAAAGCTGGCCTCGGTCCAACTATACTCATATCACCCTTTAAAATATTAATAATTTGTGGTAATTCATCAAGGCTTGTCCTTCTTAAAATTTTTCCGACTCTTGTTATATAAAAGTCTGGATTTTCCAATAAATGAGTTGGTATGTTTGTGGGAGTGTCTGACCTCATTGTTCTAAATTTATAAATAATAAAGTATTTTTTATTTTTGCCAATTCTTCTTTGTTTAAAAAATATTGAACCTTTTGAATCTATTTTTATAAAAATAGCAATTACTATTCCTGGAATAATTAATAAAAAAACAGCCAGAAGAGATAAGACTATATCAGTAATTCTTTTAATGAAAAAATATATTCTCTTCTTATTCATGTTTCATTTTCTCCTTTACAATTCGGGTAAATAATAAGTTTTGAACTTATATTTTATATGTCTATTAAGGTTCATTTGCAATTATATCTTATATAGTTGCAAATTTCAACATTTTTTTAATTTTTTATATATTTTATTGAGTTTTTTTCATTTTATGACCAACACATTTCCTTATCTCATCAATATCCTTGCAAGCTCTATTCCTGAACAAGAAGCCATCATAAGTCCTCTTGTCATTCCTCCTCCATCTCCTATGCAGTATAGTCCTTTAATATTAGTCTCAAAATTATTATCCACATTAACTCTGTTACTGTAAAACTTAATTTCTGGTCCATATAATAAGTTATCTGGATTTGCAAAACCTTCAATAACTTTATCAAGACTTCTGATAAATCTTAATATATCTGTCATGGTTCTATAGCCCAATGCAAATGTAATATCTCCAGGCACGGCAGTTTTCAAGGTAGGTACAACCGAATTATTACTTAATTCGTTTTCCCAGGTTCTTTTTCCTCTGTATATATCTCCTAATCTCTGTACAACAATGTCTCCAGCTCCTAATTCATTCAAATTCTTTGCAACATTTCTTCCATATTCTATCGGTTTATTAAATGGATATGTAAAATTATGTGATACAAGAATTGCAAGATTAGTATTTGTACTTTTCTTATCTTTATACGAATGTCCATTTACTAAAGTTAGATTATTGTCATACACTTCATTTGCTACAAACCCACTAGGATTTTGGCAGAAGGTTCTGACTTTATCTCTAAAAGGCTCTGGCCTTCCAATAAATTTTCCTTCATACATATATTTATTTACATCTTCCATAATGCTGTCTGGCAACTCATATCTTACACCAATATCTACTGTTCCGGGTCTTGTATCTATTTTGTGTTTGTCACATAATTCTGTTAGCCAATTTGCTCCTTTTCTTCCTACTGCTATTACTACTTTATCACCATATATGTCAGTTAATTCTACTTCTTCATTTACATTTTCAGATTTTTTTGTTCTAACACCTTTTATTTTTCCATTTTCAATAATTATGTCTTCTACTATAGTGTTAAACCTCATATTTATTCCATGCTCTTCTAAATATTTTTCTATTCTTCCATAGATTTCATGACTTTTTTCTGTTCCCAAATGTCTTATTGGAATATTTATTAAATTTATTCCTTCTTTTTTTGCTTTGTCCTTAATCTTTTTTATCTCCTCCTGATGTTCTACGCCTTCAAGTTTCTTATCTGCTCCAAACTTTAAATAGATTTCGTCTGCATAATCAATTAGTTTCTTAGTTTTTTCAACTCCGATATATTCCTGCAAGTTGCCTCCTACATAAATATCATCATCTTCTGGGTTATATAATGAAAGTTTTCCATCTGAGAATGCTCCTGCGCCTGAAAATCCACTAGTTATATTACAAAAGGGTTTACATTTTATACATTGACCAGTTTTTTCAATTGGGCAAAATCTATCTTCTACTCTCTTTCCTTCTTCTATAAGTAAAATATTTTTATTTGCCTTCTTTTGTATTAGTTCATATGCCAAGAATATTGCACTTGGTCCCATTCCAACAACTATTAAGTCATATTTTTCCATAACTTTCACACACCTTTCTAATTAACAACGCCAAAACGCAATTATTTTTTAACCGTTCCTATGAGCAGTATCTGCAGAGTACAGCTTCCAAACCTATATCAATATCTATTAATCCCACTTTACAATTTGCATCTAGGTCAATAAATGCTTCCATTATATTTTCGATTTCTTCTTTAGAGAAATACCTTGCCTGATTTCTATATTTTGTAGTTAAGAATAGTTGATTTGGTTTTAGTTTCATTGATGTTGCTAAATCTTTTCTATACTCTTCTGCAATTTTTACTATGTATAGCTTTTTAAAATGATTATATAGAGTAATTAATATCTTTTGTATGGGTTCTTTTTCATATATTAAATTTTTCAATACTTCCATGGCTTTTTGTATATCTTTTTTTCCTAAATTATCTGTCAAGTCAAATATTACGCTATCAATTTGTTTTATGCATAAAAGGTCTACTTCTTTTGTCGTGATTGTTCCATTCGCCCCTACATATTCTATAAGCTTTCTAACTTCATTTATAAGGTCCTGCATACTAGTTCCACAGTTCTCTATAAAGTACTTTGCAGTCCCATTATCTATTTTCACTTTATATGCAGCACATATTTTTTGTATGTTTTGTATAAGCTCTGGTAATTTAAGTAGCGGAAATTCTTTCACTTCTCCGTTTTTTTCTATTGCTTTATATAAGTTGTTCTTTTCCGCTTCTTCCTCCACAAAAACCAGCTCCACAGCTTCATTTATTAAGCTACTATTTTCATTTATATATTCAGCTATTTTATTTGACAAATTGATTGAAGCTAGCTCTGGACCTTTCGCTGTCTTTTTTTCTTTTTTAAATAATCCAGTATTTCTTGCAATGATAAGTTTCTTTTCATATCCAAAAGCTGGAGTTTCAATATCTGCAATTAACTCTTGTACATTGTTTTCATCTATTTGGATATAATTTATTCCCTTTACCATCTCGCCAAATTCTTTTTTTATTCTTTTCAATCTAGCTTCCAATAAATATGTCTCTTCTCCATACAATAAATATATGCTCATTATTCCTCCTCTTATAGCTTAACTGCAAATTTAGATGAATGCGCATGGCAAATTGCTGCAGCCATACTATCTGTTGTATCATCTAATTTAGGAAGTTTGTCCACCCCTAGAATTGTCTTTACCATTTTTTGCACTTGTATCTTGTCTGCTCTTCCATAACCAACTACTGATTGCTTTATTTGTAGTGGAGTATATTCATAGGTTGGTACATTTTTTCTACAACCTACTACTAAAATTACTCCTCTGGCTTGTGCAACATTGATGGCCGTTTTAGCATTATTGTTGAAGAACAATTCTTCAACAGATATCGCATCAGGTTTATATTCATCAATCAGACTTTCCAAATCATTATTGAGTTTCAAAAGTCTAAGCGGAAATGACTGTTTTGCTTCTGTTGTAACAGCACCCGATGTTATTAACTCAAATTTATTTCCTATATAGTCAATTATGCTATATCCTGTTATTGCAAATCCAGGATCTATTCCAAGAATTCTCATTCTATTATCTGCTCCTTATAATATTATTCTAAATACTTCGCCCACACTCCAAGCCTGTGCTATTGTTCCTTGTGGCATATATTTCTTATTCTCTATATCATATAATTCACAAATACTGCCTACAGTTTTTCCTTCTTGTATTTCTTTATTAAAGGTTTCTTTTACACTTTGCTTGAATTCAGCTAACTTGCTTTCTAATTCTTTCTTTTTTGCTTTATTCTTTTCTACCTTAATCATATTTCTTAAGGTGTCATAATATAGTCCTAATAGCCATGGCCATATAACGCCTTGGTGATAACTCATATCTCTTTTAATCATATCGCCTTCATATCTTTCACGATAACCAGCTTCACCTTTAGCTAATGTTCTTAATCCATAAGGTGTCAGTAATTTTTTCTCTACTGTGTTTAAGATTTCTTTTGCTTCCTCTGAATTTGGATCTATTACTGGGTAGGAAAGGGAAAGTGCAAATAACTGGTTTGGTCTTATTCTTGAGTCTCCTAAAACATCATACAAGCATTTTCTTTTTTTGTTATAGAATTTTTCATTAAAGCTTTTCTTGCATCTTTTTGCTAAGTCAGTATATCTTTTAGCTTCTTCTTTCCCTCTCATTAGAGTAGTAAGCTCTTCCATTATTTTTAGTGCATTATACCACATTGCATTTATTTCTACTGCTTTTCCATTTCTTGGTGTAACCACATAGTCTCCTATTTTTGCATCCATCCACGTGTTTTGTATGTTTTCTGTTCCTGAAGATATTAGAAAATCTTCATCCATATATATATTGTTTCCATCTATATCTATTCTTGTTTGATATGCATTCATTATTTTTACAAGTGAAGGATATATGTTTTCTCTAACCCACTCATATTCATTAGTATAACTTAAGAATTTTTTTACTTCTTCAAATAAAAGTAAGGATGCGTCTACACTGTTGTAAAGTGGTCTTGAATCGTAACCAGAATATCCATTTGGAACCAGACCGTATTTTATATCTCTAATACAGGTAAGTAAAGCTTCTTTTGCTTCTTCAAATCTTCTTGTTTTAAGTAAAATTCCTTCAAAGGAAATTAGTGAATCTCTTCCCCAATCCAAGAACCATGGATAGCCTGCTATTAATGTGTATAAAGCAAAGGATGGTCTATATACTACGAAATTATCCGTTGCTATTACAAAATTTTTAATAAATTTTATATATTCAGGATCTTTAGCTTCTTTCTTTTTGTCATCTAATAAGTCTGTGTTATATATAATTGTACTTAGTCTTACTATTTCTTGATTAATTAAGTCTTTTGCATTTATTTCCTCTATGTTTTGTTCTAGTGAACAAACAAAAGTGATATATTTATCAGCATTTGCTTCTATTTCTACTTCATATACTCCTGGTACTATGTGGTTTTCCACAGCACCTTGTCCTCTTTTCTCTTCTTCTATATAGTACATATCTCTAAAAATATCATTATCATGCTTAATATATTTACCTTCTGATAGATATGTATATATTGGGTGTTGTGAGTTATTGTCAATTACAAGTTTTACTTTGTTGTTTTCTATATCCTGTTTTACATCAAAATTATCTCTATTATTTGTGGTATGGAAACCTCTGAAATTCACTATTGGCGCAAGTGTAAGTTTTGCTGCCTTTTCGCCATTTTTTATATAATAATATATACCAACTGTATTTTTTCCATGTTCTAAACATATAAATTTTTTAATTATCACATCTTCTACTTGATATGTGAAGATAGGTATATATTCCTTCTCAAAACTTACTAGGTTTTTATATCCATCTGATATAAAGTTTTTACATACATTAGTATATAGGTTATATGTATTTCCTGCAATTTCAATGCTTTCATCTACTTTTGATAATATTAACTGCCTGTTTCCAGGTGGCATTAAGGGTGCAACCAGCAACCCATGATACTTACGAGTATTTGCTCCAACTATAGTAGAACTGCTGTAGCCTCCTATACCATTTGTAATAATCCACTCTTTATTTAAGCCTTCTTCTAATGATAATTTTTCTT
This sequence comes from uncultured Clostridia bacterium, assembly GCA_944392505.1. Lineage (GTDB taxonomy): Bacteria > Bacillota > Clostridia > TANB77 > CAG-508 > CALXVA01. Next base: position 9,268 of record CALXWU010000040.1, read on the forward strand.
TTCCGTATTTCATTTGTTTCCTCCTAAATTTTATTTAATTTTATCCTGTTTGTTAATATTGAAGTGGGATGTGTTTTAATTTTTATTGAAGTCTTAAGGTGGGGACCGACAAGTCTACAAACTGTTGAACGAAGTGATAACGAGTTTATACAGTTTGTACGCAGTTGGGGGACGGAAATAAAAATTAAAACACATCCCACTTCAACTTATCTTTACAATTATTTCTTACTGTTTTTTTTCATTTTTTCTTTTTGTTTTAAATCTGATTCCTGTATTGACTCTATTCTGTCACTATACTTCTCAAAAAATTTACTTTTGCCGCGTTTATCTGCATGTTTAGCTTTATTATCCTTGATTTTATTTTTGTTTTCCTTTGTTTGTTTCTTCAAGGATTTTTTACTATCTTTTAATTTGTTATTTAACATCATATATTGTGCATTATTTTCCATATTATTAAATTTTAAATCATCGCAAATTAGCTGTATAATTGCTGCAGCAATTGCATCTGGATTATGACGTATATATCCATTCGCTATATGTGACAAATGCCTTTGTATCATATATACACCATCGACTTTGACTTTGGATACATCCTGTTCAACAAGTTCTGAACCTTCCAGGTTATATTTTCTAATATATTCAGGAATAACCTCGCCAGTATCATATAGACAATACTCAATTACACCTTTTCCGACATGTTCATTTATAGCTTTTATATGCTCAGATAATGAATAATTATCTGTTTGTCCAGGTTCAGTCATTAGATTACTTACATAAACTTTAAATGCCTTAGATTCTTTTATAGCTTTTGCGACGCCTTTAACTAAAAGATTTGGAATTACATTAGTATATAGACTGCCAGGTCCTATAACTATTGCATCTGCTTCCATTATAGCTTCAATAACTCCAGGCGCTGGTTTACAATTTGATGGAGTAATAAAGATTCTACTGATTTTACATGTTTTATCGTTTATAACTTCTGGTATTTTATTCTTGCTCTCAATAACAGTTCCATCTTCAAGTTCTGCACAAATTTTAATTTCATCCATCGTTACTGGTAATACTTTTCCCGTCATATTGAAGATTTTTTCCGATTGTTTTACCGCTTCTGTAAAATCCCTATTTATATCTTCCATTGCCAAAAAGTACA
>CALXWU010000041.1 GCA_944392505.1 uncultured Clostridia bacterium
CCATCTTCTATTAAGCTTTGTGCATTTCCAAGCCATACGTCTGTACCATGTGATAATCCAGATATACGTATTAATTCATCAAATGTTGTTGGTCTTGTATCTACTAACATGCCTCTAACAAATTTTGTTCCGAATTCAGGGATTCCATAGCTTCCTACTTTACTCTTTATTTGTTCTGGAGTAACACCTAATGCATCTGTAGAACTAAAGATTGACATTGTTTCTTTATCATCCAGTGGCACTTTTGTTGGGTCTATTCCAGTTATATCAAATAACATTCTAATCATTGTTGGATCATCATGTCCTAGTATATCTAGTTTCAACAAGTTTTTGTCTATTGAGTGGTAATCAAAATGCGTGGTAATTATGTCTGAATTAGGGTCATCTGCCGGATGTTGCACTGGACAGAATTCATATATTTCTCTTCCTTTTGGTACAACTATAATTCCTCCTGGATGCTGTCCTGTTGTCCTTTTAATTCCAGTACAACCTTGTGCTAGTCTTAGAACTTCTGCATTGTTAATTGGGATACCTCTTTCTTCATAATATTTTTTCACATAACCATATGCTGTTTTATCAGCTACTGTACCAACAGTTCCGGCTTTAAATGTAGTGCCTTTACCAAATATTACTTCAGTATATCTATGTGCTTTTGCTTGATATTCTCCTGAGAAGTTTAAATCTATATCTGGCTCTTTATCTCCATTAAATCCCAAGAATGTTTCAAATGGTATATCTATTCCATCTTTTACCATTTTTGTTCCACATTTAGGACAAGCTTTATCTGGAAGGTCATATCCACATGCATAACCATAATCAGTAAAATCTGAATATTTACATTTAGGGCATCTATAATGTGGTGGGAGTGAATTTACTTCTGTTATACCTGTCGCATATGCTGCAAAAGATGAACCAACAGAACCTCTTGAACCAACTATATAGCCATCTTCATTTGATTTCCATACAAGTTTTTGAGCAATTATATACATAACAGAGAAGCCATTTCTTATAATAGAATCCAGCTCTTTGCTTAATCTTTCCTCAACCAAATCTGGCAATGGGTCACCATATAAATCATGTGCTTTTTTGTATGCAATATCTTTAATTGTTTGTTCACACCCATCAATATGTGGAGCACATTTTTCAGGGGAAATTGGGCTAATTTTCTCACACATATCTGCTATTTTATTTGTATTTGTTACAACTACTTCGTACGCCTTTTCTTCTCCTAAATATTCAAATTCTTTAAGCATCTCCTCTGTAGTACGTAAATACAAGGGAGCTTGCTGGTCTGCATCCTCATAGCCTTGTCCAGCCATAAGTATACGTCTATATATTTCATCCTGCGGATCCATAAAATGAACATCACAAGTTGCAACTACTGGTTTGCCTAATCTGTCTCCTAGTTCTACTATCTTTTTATTGATATCTTCCAATCCTTTTACATCTGGTACTGTTCCATTACGAACCATAAACATATTGTTTCCAAGTGGTTGAATTTCTAGGTAATCATAGTCTTTAGCAATTTCTTCTATCTCTTCATCTGTTTTGCCAGCTACAATTGCTCTATATATCTCTCCTTGTTCACATGCACTACCAAGTATTAATCCTTCTGAGTATTTTTTAAATATTGATTTTAATATACGTGGCTTTTTGTAGAAATAGTCTAAATGTGAAAAAGATATTAGTTTGTATAAATTTTTTAGTCCCACATAATTTTGTGCTAAGATAATTGCATGATATGTTGGAAGTCTTCTAAAATCAGTACTGCCTGCACATAATCTATCTATATCTTCAATTTTTACTGCTCCTTTTTCTTTAAGCATATCTATCATAACATTGAATACTTTTACTGTAGTATCAACATCATCCAAGGCTCTATGTGCAACCTCTACTTTAATTCCAAGATTTTCGGCAATTATTCCTAATTTATATTTTTTATAATCTGGAAATAGTTCTTTTGCTAAACGCAATGTGTCTATGTAAGTATTGTCAAGTGTATAGCCAAGCTCTTTTGCATTATATTTTAAGAACCCTATATCAAAATCCGCATTGTGTGCGACTAAAATGCTATCACCAATAAACTCCATCATCTTAGGGAATATTTTATCTATTGTCTCTGCATCTTTTACCATGTCATCTGTAATATTTGTAACCTCTACAACACGCTGTGGTATTGGCTTTTCTGGATTTACAAAACATGAAAATTCATCCAATACTTCTCCATTTTTTATTTTCATGATTCCAATTTCAGTTATCTTTTCTGTTCTAAATGAAAAGCCTGTTGTTTCCAAGTCAAGTACGCAATATGTTGTATCAATATCTTGTCCTTTTGGAAAAGATACTACTGGAGTTCTATCTGGAGCCAAATATGCTTCCACTCCATATATAACTTTTAAGTCAGGATTTTTTTCACAGAAGTGGTATGCTTCTGGGAAAGCTTGTACTACACCATGATCAGTTATGGCAATAGATTTCATTCCCCATTTTACAGCTCTTTTTAAAAGCTCTGTAGCAGAAGTCATTCCATCCATTTGGCTCATTTGTGTATGCATATGAAGCTCGACTCTTTTTACTTTTGCCTCATCTTTCCTGACTTCTTTTTTTAGCCCTGTGCTTTCTATTATTGTATTTGCTATGACTCCAAGCTCTTTAGAAAATGGATCAAATTGTGCAGTACCTTCAAGTTTTATTCCTTTTGCACCTTTCAATTTACCAATTAATGCTTTAGATTTATCACCTTCTGAAAATACTTTACATGTGATAGTACTACTTCCATCAAATAGATCAAACATTACAAGAACTTTTCCATTTTTTAGTTCTCTTGAATCAATATTTAATATTTCCCCATCTAATTGAACTTTTCCACTATCCACACTTAGATCAATAACTTTTACTAACTGCTCTTTTAGTTTCAAACTCCTTCCATAAATTAAAGGTGAGGTTTCTTGCTGGTCTTCTTGTGGAACTTCTATTGAAACACTAACCTCTTGAACTGCAGACTGGCTCCTGGTTTCTTCATTTTGCTTTTTAGAGGATTTATTTGCTTCAGTATCCCCATCTTCTTCATGCATTTCTTGCATATGTTCAATAGCCTCTTGTTCAAGTTGCAATGCATGTTCCATGTATTCTTGTATTGCATTTTCGGAAACATTTTCTACAAATTTAATATTGTATTTGAAACCATATAAATCACTAATTATATTAGACAAAATCACATCAAATTTCTTAGCCTCTAACACCATTTTGCCTTTTAGCTTCATTTCTACAATAATGTCTTTATCTTTGATTTCTATCGTACTATTTTTGAGAAATGCTTTACTTAAAGGGTGTTTATGTGCCATATAGCAAATAATTAAGTTCCACTCTTTCTTTAAATCCACATCAATTTCATTTTTGTATTCTACCTTAATATTTACTTCAAAAATATTAAATCTCTTTTTCAAATATTGTTCAAATTTATATATTTCTTCTATTTGTATAAACTCATCTGCTGTGATAATTAACTCTAATTTATTAGTTTTTTTGAATAAATTTATAGACTTAATCTTACCAGCGTTTAACGAAAAACTATTTGAATCATAATCTTTAAAAATTTCTTTAATTGTCTTGTCCATGAGTTCATCTCCTGTTAGTTTTAAAATATATTTATTTTAAAAATATTAGCTAATTATCCTCCCCACATCATTAAATGCAACATATATTGATAAAGTAATTAATGCTACAAAACCAATCATTTGAAGTTTCAATTCAAAATTTTCTTTTAATGGTTTTCTTCTAATTGCTTCAATTATATAAATCAAAATTTTCCCTCCATCTAGTGGTGGAAATGGAAGTAGATTCGTTACTCCTAGTGATAAAGAAATAATCGCCATTATATAGAAAAAGTCTATAAGTCCTGTTGTTTGTGCAACTATCTCAGAAATTCCAATTGGTCCTACAAGATTATCTGCAGTGACTCCTCCAGTGAAAATTAATTTTATGCTCTCCCACATAGCATTAATAATATCTCCACTAGAAGTAAGACCAGTAATAAAATTACCTGTTATGACTGTAACTAAAATAATATACAAAATAATAGCAAATAGAATATTTACTAGCCCTCCAGCTGCCACAATTGCGATTCTTTTTGGAATGCTTGCTTTACTAAAAGAGCCTTCTTCCTCTGAACGCTCTTCTTCGCCAAGCATACTAACATAACCACCTAATGGAATCAACCTAATAGCATACTTAGTTTTCTCGGTTTCTTTTTTCCAAATAAGTGGACCAAATCCAATTGAAAATTCATTTACTTTTATTTTGCATAAACGTGCAACAAGAAAATGACCTGTTTCATGAATTAATACAAGAAACCCTAGAATTATAACTATTTTTAAAACTGTAATAACAATGCTCATATTCTTTCCTTCTTATATAATACTTAGTAAAAAATATGCAAAAGGTAATATAAATATTACACTATCAATTCTATCTAATATTCCTCCATGTCCTGGGATTAAATTGCTATAATCTTTAATCTCGCAATGTCTTTTAACACTTGAAGCTGCAAGGTCTCCTATTTGACTTATAATGCTCAAGAATATTGAAATTCCAAAGGCATACAAGTAGCTGATTTCTAAATTCCAAACATTATTGCATATTGCTGTATATCCCATAACTAGTACTATTGAACCTATTATTCCACCTATACAACCTTCTATAGATTTTTTAGGACTTAATTCTGTAAATTTATGTTTGCCAAAATTCTTACCTATGAAATAAGCAAAAATATCTGTTCCCCAAGCAGTAAAAAATACAAACCAGATTAGAATTTTTCCATTTTCAAGACTATCTCGTATAAGTGGAGCAAACATTAAGAAAAATACTATATAGCATACTCCAAATAATGATATTGCAATATCTGTAATATTTCTTTTCATAGACGTAACAACTACTTGCGAAAATAATGCAAGAACATTAATTAATATAATTAAAGTTATACAAGGTAAAACATATTCTCCTGGTATAAGATGAATAAAGCAAATCAGCCCTGCTGTAATATACCCAATCCATTGAATAGGGTTTGCTTTTCCGTTTGTCTTAAAGGCTTTATAGAATTCATGTAAGCTCATTATTGCTACAATACTTATGAAAACATCCACTAAATATTTATTTCCAAATATTAAAATTACTGCAAATATTGGAAATAGTACAACTCCTGATACAATTCTCTTTATGTTCATTTTTTCTTTCCTTTCAAGTTATTTACTTGCCACCAAATTTTCTATTTCTATTTTCAAAGGTTTTTATCGCATTCAACAAATCTTCTTCTGAAAAATCAGGCCAAAATTTATCTATGAATAAAAATTCAGTATATGCTAACTGCCATAATAAAAAATTACTAATTCTAAGTTCTCCGCCTGGTCTTATTAATAGATCAGGTTCAGGCTCGCCAGCAGTATATAAATTATTTGATATTAAATCTTCATTAATTTCATCAATACTAATTTCATTATTTTTGAATTGATTAGAAATATTTTTTACAGCTCTTACAATCTCAGCTCTTCCTCCATAATTAAACGCAATATTAAGAGTAAGACCAGTATTGTTTTTTGATTTTTCTACAATTTTATATATACTTTCTTTTAAGCCTTTATCTAAACTTTCTACATCTCCTAATACTCTGACTCTAATATTACGTAAGCTCTCCTTATTTAAAAATCTATCTAAATAAGACTGCAATAAAAGCATTAAAGCTCCAATCTCTTCTTTTGTCCTTTTCCAATTCTCAGTTGAAAAGGCATAAACCGTCAAATACTGCAATCCTATTTCATTTGCATAAGAAGCAATTTTTTCTAAGGTTTCTGCACCTTTCTTGTGCCCTAATTTTGGATCTAATCCTCTTTCTTTTGCCCATCTTCTATTACCATCCATTATTATAGCAATATGTTTTGGCATATATTCTTTATCTACATCATTTGGCATATCTTTCTTCCTTCCTTAAGCCTCCCTTTCCAAGCTTCCATTATTAAAATCATATGATAATTATTAAATACTCATTACTTCTTTTTCTTTCTTTTCAAGTATTTTGTCAATTTCTTCTACATGTTTGTCTGTTAATTTTTGGATTTGATCTTCTGCACCTTTTAATTCATCTTCAGAGATCTCAGAATTTTTTTGCATATTTTTAGCTTCATCTATAGCATCTCTTCTAATGCTTCTTACTGCGACTTTTGTTTCTTCTGCCATTTTTCTAATATCTTTTACTATTTCTTTTCTTCTTTCTTCATTTAATTCTGGAAATACTAGTCTTATAACTTTTCCATCATTGTTAGGATTGATTCCAATATCTGATTTTAAAATCTCTTTTTCTATTTCTTTTAGGATACTTGCATCCCATGGCTGAATAACAATCATTCTAGCTTCTGGAACAGAAATTCCTGCCAATTGATTGATTGGTGTTGGAGTTCCATAATAATCTACTGTTATTTTATTTAATATTGCTGGGTTAGCTCTTCCAGCCCTTATTTCTGCTAAATTCTCCTCAAACACACTAATTGATTTTTTCATTTTTTCTTCAAATTTACTATAATCCATAATCTTATTTGTACAAGTTATTGCTTGTACTCTCCTTTCTTAATTTTGATTTTTATTGTATTAAAGTACCAATTTTTTCGCCTTTAACAATTTTAACCATATTTTCTGGCTCTGCTATTCCGAAAACAATTAATTTAATATTGTTATCTCTACATAGAGATATTGCAGTAGCATCCATTACTTTTAGGTTATCACTTAAAATATCTAAATATGATATTTCATCAAACTTTTTAGCATTTTTATCTATTTTTGGATCTGCTGAATATACTCCATCAATTGTTTTACCAACTAATATAACCTCTGCATCTATTTCAGCTGCTCTTAAGGCTGCCGCTGTGTCTGTTGTAAAATATGGGTTTCCAGTACCACATCCGAATATAACTACTCTGCCTTTCTCAAGATGTCTTGTCGCTCTTCTTTTTATGTATGGCTCTGCAATTTCTCTCATTTCAATTGCAGTTTGAAGTCTAGTAAATACTCCCTTTTCCTCTAATGCATTTTGAAGTGCCAATCCATTCATGGTTGTTGCAAGCATTCCCATATAGTCTGACGTTGTCCTTTCCATATTTTTATTAGCACCTCTCCAAAAATTGCCTCCTCCTACAACAATAGCAACTTCTGTCTTCAGCTTTACTAGTTCTTTTATTTGTTCACAAATTTTATCTACTGTATCTGTATCAATCCCTGTTTTATTTTCACCTGCCAACGCTTCTCCGCTAAGCTTTAGAAGGATTCTTTTGTATTTATTCTCAGGCACTTTCAACACTCTCCTTATTTTCATATTTTAACTGGTTTATATTCTATCATAATTCTATGTTTTTTTGCTACCCTTTTTAAAAAATAATTAAGATTTTTTTATTATTAATTATAATTCACAGCTTAGTTTTTTAGAGAAGAAATAAATATATACTTCTTCTCGATACTAATATAATTGCGAATTATAACAATTATTGTAAACTATATTAAGTTATATTTTTTTCTTTATTGTAGATAATATTATGAGGAAGGTATTTAGAGATGAATCAAATATTGATGAATAATGATAAAAATAATATGTCTGATAATTTTGAATTGAATAATCAAATAATTATTAAAAAAGATCCAAATTTGATTTATAGAATAATATTTTTTTCTTCTATTATATTTCTCTGTTTTTTTGTTTTTATTCTTTTTAATAAATTTTATCAAAGTGGGAAAAATGAACAAATTTCAAAAAAATTAACAGCTTCGTATACAATTTCTACCTTGTATTCTAGCAATACTAATTATACTCCTATAATAGCGGAAGAAACTGATCCTTTTGTTATTCGGCATTATAAAGATAGATAAAATAAATCTAAATTATTCCATCTTATCTGTTAGCAACAATAATTTGTTGGATATCTCTGTATGTAGATTTGCAGGTCCAATGCCAAATGAAGTAGGCAATTTATGTATTGCTGGACATAATTACGTGGATTACAAATTTTTTAGTAGATTAAATGAACTGCAAGCTGAGGATATTATAACCTTATTTGATTTAAATGGAAAGCAAGTAAATTATAGTATCTATGATATATATGAAACGTCCCCTGATGATACCTCATGTACTTTTCAAGAGACTAATGGAGAAAAAATAGTAACACTTGTAACTTGCAATAATGTTAATGGAAAAAGATTAGTCGTTCACGCAAAAGAAATACCTTAAAATTTAAAATTAAGGTATTTCGAATTCTCTTATATATTTATTTGTTCTATGCTTTATAATCTCTAACTTTTTTATATGCATAAATTGCTAAAATTACGCAAACAACTATAAAGAACATTACAGTTATATCCTCTGTTACACCTGTTTGAGGAAGATTATTAGCTGCTTCTGAATTATCACTATTTGTATTTGGTTGTACTATCCCAGCTTGACCACCTGTAGTTTCATTTAAAGTATTAGCAGGTTCATCTACTTCGTTTGCTACTTCGTTACTATTTTCATCATCTGGATTCTGTGTTGTATTTCCTTGTAAAAGGTCATCTAAGTTTAAAATATTTCCATCTGAAGCTTTTACTGTAATTGTCATCAAACTCATTATTACTGCTACAACAACTAATAAAATAATTATTTTTTTTGATTTTAACATATCTTTCCTCTCCTTCTTCTTTAGATATATTACTTATATTAGTATTTATTATTTTTATTATTTTATACATGAAAAATATAAAACAACAAAAAACTACAATATTATTGTACTATTATTTTTTATGGTCGTCAAGTTTTTTTTGAAAATTTATACATTAAATCTAAATAAAACTATGTCGCCTTCTTGCATTATATAATCTTTGCCTTCTGATCTTACCAATCCCTTCTCCTTTGCTGCATTCATGCTTCCTTCTCTAATAAGATCATCATATGAAACTACTTCTGCTCTAATAAATCCTCTTTCTATGTCACTATGTATCTTTCCGGCAGCCTGTGGTGCTTTTGTTCCTTTCTTTATTGTCCACGCTCTAACTTCTGGTTCTCCAGCTGTTAAAAATGACATTAAACCAAGCAAATTATAGCTTGCCTTTATTACCTTATCAAGTCCTGATTCTTCAAGTCCAAGTGCATCTAGCATTTCTTTTTTATCGTCACCATCTAAGCTTGAAAGTTCTTCCTCTATTTTTACACAAAGTGGTATTACTTCTGCATTTTCTGCTTTCGCATAATTAACTACTTGTTTTACATATTCATCTTCAAAAGGATTTGAAAGTTGTGCTTCAGACACATTTGCAATATATAATATTGGTTTCATGGTTAGTAAAAAAGCATCTTTTATTAATTCTTGTTCTTCGTCATTAAGCTGTATAGTTCTCGCTGATTTGCCAGCCTCTAAAGTATTTTTAATTTTTTCTAACAAATTTAATTCTTCTTCAAATTTTTTATCAGCCTTTAATTTCTTTTTTACGCTATCAATTCTCTTGTTTATTGTCTCTAAATCAGCAAAAATCAATTCTAAATTTATGGTTTCTATATCTCTTTCAGGATTTATATTTCCATCTACATGCACAATATTTGGATCTTCAAAACCTCTTACTACCTCTACAATACTGTCCACTTCACGAATATGAGATAAAAATTTATTGCCTAATCCTTCGCCTTTACTTGCACCTTTTACAAGTCCTGCAATATCCACAAACTCAATTATTGCATGAGTGGTTTTTTTAGCATTATACATTTTAGTCAGAACCTCTAGTCTTTCATCTGGAACTGGCACTACTCCAACATTAGGCTCTATCGTGCAAAAAGGATAATTTGCACATTCAGCACCAGCATTGGTTATTGCATTAAACATTGTACTTTTACCTACATTTGGTAATCCAACTATTCCTATTTTCATTTCTTTTATGCTTAGGAGCATATCCCCCTTTCGATTTTAATTTTACGTAGTTGTAGCAGTAGCATTTATATAAACATCACTTGGTAAGTCATCTTGTTCGCCATTAATTATTGTATTGACAGTATCTTGTTCAATTTCATTTATAATTGGCTCTTTTATATCGTTTATTACATCATTGACATTTTCATCAGCAACATTATTTACTATTTCATTTACAGTATCATCAACTATTTCATTTGCTACTTCATTTACTATTTCATTAGCAATATCATTTACTAATTCATTTGTAATTTCATTTACAACCTCATTTTTATC
>CALXWU010000042.1 GCA_944392505.1 uncultured Clostridia bacterium
ATAATACAGTTGCTGTAATAACAGTTGTATTAATAACAGCTGCTATTGTATTTGTGTTAGATTTTGCTTTTGAAAGTTTAAATACATATGGTATTAATAAATTAAAAGAAGTTGTTGAAGCTACAAATCCAGAAACAACTAATACAGTAAATACAAATACAGAAACTAATAGTGAAGCTGATGCTTCAGATACAACAAACGAAGTTGACGAAGAAAATGCAAATCAAACAGAAACAACAAATACAGTGGCTGAAGATGCTAATAGTGTAGAATAAAGGAGGCTAAGAAATGTCTCAAGATTATGATATGACACCAAGATGGTATGTTATACACACATATTCAGGTTATGAAAATAAAGTAAAAACAGACCTTGAAAAAACTATAAAAAATAGAGAATTAGAAGACTATTTCTTTAATATAATCGTTCCTATGGAAGAACAAATTGAAATTAAAGATGGAAAAAGAAAAACTAATTTAAAAAAAGTTTTTCCGGGTTATGTTTTAATAAAAATGATAGTAACAGAAAAAACCTGGTACATTGTAAGAAATACAAGAGGTGTTACAGGATTTGTTGGTTCTGGAACAGATCCAATTCCACTTACTGAGGATGAAATAAGAAAAATGGGATTTGAAATAACTGAAGTAAATGTAGATTATGAAGTAAATGATTCAGTTAAAGTTTTGGATGGACCATTAACAGATTTTATCGGAACTGTAACAGAAATAAACAAAGATAAACACAAGGTTAAAGTGTTAGTATCAATGTTTGGAAGAGAAACTCCGGTTGAACTTGATTTCTCACAAGTACAAAAAATTAGTTAATAATCTATTTTAGATTAATATACATATTTCATTTAAAGGAGGTGCTATAGTAAATGGCAGAGAAAGAAATAGGAAATGTCATAAAATTACAAATACCAGCAGGAAAGGCTTCACCAGCTCCACCAGTTGGACCAGCTTTAGGTGCTAGTGGTGTAAATATCATGCAATTCGTAAAAGAATTCAATGACAGAACAGCAAATTTAAACGGAATGATAGTTCCAGTTGTAATTACTGTTTACAAAGACAAATCATTTGAATTTATTACAAAAGAACCACCAATGGCTGTTTTAATTAAGAAAGCTGCTAAAATAGAAAAAGCTTCAGGAAAACCTAACAGAGAAAAAGTAGCTAAATTAACTAAAGCACAAGTTGAAGAAATTGCTAAACAAAAAATGCCAGACTTAAATGCAGCATCATTAGAGGCAGCAATGAGTATGGTAGCAGGTACTGCAAGATCTATGGGTGTTGTAGTAGAAGATTAATTTTAGAATTATGGGAGAACAATTAAAAATTGTTCGTTAGAACCAAAGGAGGTAAAAATGAAAAGAGGAAAGAGATACCAAGAAGCTGAAAAGCTTGTTGATAGAACAAAATTATATAGTGCTAAAGAAGCATTAGAATTAATTGAAAAAATGCCAAAACCAAAATTTGATGAAACAGTAGAATTACACGTAAAATTAGGTGTTGATTCAAAACAAGCTGATCAACAAGTTAGAGGTACAACAGTACTTCCAAATGGTACAGGTAAATCATTAAGAGTATTAGTTTTTGCTAAAGGACCAAAAGCTGAAGAAGCTAAAAATGCAGGAGCAGATTTTGTTGGAGCAGAAGAATTAATACCAAAAATTGAAAAAGAAAACTGGTTTGACTATGATGTAATAGTTGCAACTCCAGACATGATGGGGGTTGTAGGTAGACTTGGTAAAGTATTAGGACCAAAAGGTTTAATGCCAAACCCAAAATCAGGAACAGTAACAATGGATGTTACAAAAGCAATAAATGATATTAAATCTGGTAAAGTTGAATATAGATTAGACAAGACAAATATTATCCACTTAGGATTTGGTAAAGTTTCATTTGGAGCTGATAAATTATTAGAAAACTATGAAACTGTAATGAATGCTATTATAAAAGCAAAACCAGCAGCAGCTAAGGGACAATATATCAAGAGTGTTGCTATATCTACAACAATGGGACCAAGTATGTATATTGATCAAAAATAAGATAAATAAATAGCCATAGACAGTAAGCATAAAAATAAGTCTTACCGAGGCATATAAATGTACGGAATTAATCTGTATATATATGCCTGTGGGCTATATATACAGATTTTATTTATATATCATTTATAAAGAAAGAGGTGAAACAAATGGCAAGCGAGAAAGTATTAAAACAAAAAGAAGAAGTAGTTAATAATTTAGCAGCAGACTTAAAAGATGCCAAATTAGTTCTTTTAGTAGACTACAGAGGAATTACTGTTGAAGATGTTACTAAATTAAGAAAAGACGTAAGAGAAGCAAATGCAGAGTACAGAGTTATAAAGAACAATATTATAAAAAGAGCATTAAATGCAAATGGTGAAAATGGTCTAGATGAATTATTAGAAGGACCAACAGCATTAATTACAAGTAAAGAAGATTATTTAGCACCTGCAAAAGCAATATATAACTTTACTAAAAACAATGATTTCTACAAAATTAAAGGAGGAATCGTTGAAGGAAAAGTTATGACAGCAGATGAAATAATCACTTTAGCAAAACTACCATCAAGACAAGAACTTCTTGCAAAACTTGCTGGAGCATTGCTTGGAAATATTACAAAACTTGCTGCTACATTGGATGCAGTTAGAATGCAAAAAGAAAACGCTTAGTTTAAGAAAGTGTAAGTTTCTAAGATAATTAATTTTAGAAATAAATAATTAAATTAAAAATAAAAAATGGTGAACATGCCAAGTTCACAAAATAGTTTTTCTAATTTATATAAAACTAGAAAACTTTAAAAATAAAAAATTTAAGGAGGAATTTAAAATGGCAAAAATAGATGAATTATTAGAAACAATCGACAGCTTAACAGTTGTTGAATTATCAGAATTAGTTAAAGGAATTGAAGAAAAATATGGAGTATCTGCAGCAGCAGTTGCAGCACCAGCAGCTGGTGGAGCAGCAGCAGGAGCAGCTGAAGAAAAAACAGAATTTAATGTAGTATTAAAAGAAGCTGGAGCAAACAAAATCCAAGTTATCAAAGTAGTTAGAGATGCTACAGGATTAGGATTAAAAGAAGCTAAAGATCTAGTAGACGGAGCTCCAAAAACAATTAAAGAAAATGTAAAGAAAGAAGAAGCTGAAGAATTAAAAGCTAAATTTACAGAAGTAGGAGCAGTTGTAGAACTTGCTTAATCTAAAAGAAAGTTAATAATAAAAATAAAGCGACTGCCTGCTGCAGTCGCTTTTGAAAATAAAAGGGGATGTTTTACTTATATATAGTTGATAATGGAGTAACATTTCTTATCAACTATGAGCTTATTATACAGGGGAAATTTGAACATTGTGTGAACAAAAAGTGATTATCTTGAAAATACTTGCACTTATAAAAAAAGAATGTTATTATTTTAACAGAAGAAAGACTATAAAAAATTATTTTTTTTTTATAGTCAGTATTATCTACTAAGGAAGGGAATAGATATGCTAGAATTTGTATCCCTAATGATTGTAATTATACTAATATTAGCTTCAGTTATAAAGCAGTATGTGGATGAGAGAAAAAATAAAGAAATAAAAGAGAATAAAATTGATGAAATTTGCAATAAACACTATAAAAAGATATGGTTGGTGTTTGTAGTTATTTTATTCGTAACAGTTATATATAAATTTGGAGATATACCAACATATGTAGGTGTAGATGAAGCTGGCATGGCATATGATGCACTAAATTTAGCAGAATATGGTACAGACAGGTATATGAACTCATATCCGCTATACTTAACAAATTTCGGAACTGGTCAAAGCTCTTTATGTGCATATTTAGTGGCATTATGTATAAAGCTATTTGGGGCTAATATGATTTCATATAGATTACCAACCTTGCTTATTTATCTAATGTCGGTTATTGTTTCATATCTTTTAATATCTAAAGCTAAGAATAAAAAAATGGCGCTATCATTTACATTTTTAATTATAACATGCCCATGGAACATATCAAATGCACGTATGGCATTAGATTGCAATTTGTATGCAGGTTTATTCATATTAGATTTATATTTATTAGATAAAGCAAAGAAAAACTATCAATTCTTTATCGCAGGAATATCAATAGGTATTACTTTATATACGTATAGCCTATCATGGATTTCACTACCTATTTTCTTGGCAGTATGGGCTATATGCATGTTATATATAAAAAGGGTGAAATTTAGACAGGTTTTAATAATGGGAATACCAATTGCAATATTTGCATTTCCTTTAATATATTTTCTATTATTAAACTTTGGAGTTGTTGATCAAACACATTTAGGCATATTTACACTACCAATCTTGCCTAGTTTTGGGGCAGGAGAAGTTAACATCATGAACTGGTTCAGAACAGGGGGAGAAAGCTTAAAAACTATTTTCTTTGGAAATGAAACCATTTATTTAATATATGTTCCATTATTTATTATAGGTTATGTATTAGAGTTTAGACAAGCACTAAAAGAAATTAAGAAAAAAGAATATGGAATAAGTACTGTTATGGTAATTGCTTTTACTACTCTACTGGTAGGACTTCTATTAGCAAAGATACCAACTCCAAATAAAGCTAATGTTTTATACATACCAATACTATACTTTGTAACCTCTGCAATTTTATACATATCTAAAAATAGCAGGATTATTTTATCAATATTTATATTATTAATAATAGTACTTTGTATTGATTATGAGCATTATTATTATTCATATCGAGCTACAGTAGCAGCAAATTGGTTTGAGGATATTTATTTAATGGACATAACTGAAAAAATCGAATCAGATGAGGAGATAAGAGATATACCTAAATATGTAATGGCCTTTACAAGCGCACCACATATATACAACGTAATAGGAGAACAAATCTCACCAGAAGAATATATGTCTACAATTACAGAAAAAATTTACCCAGATGGAGTAAGAAGAGTTACTAAAGTAGGAAACTATAATTATGCTTATTATACAAGTGAAATAAAAGAAATAGACTTAGAAAAAGATGATTATATATTTATTATAAGCTACATATTTATAGATGCAGTAGATTATTTGCAGGAAGAAGGCTTTGACTCTATAGAATATGGAAATTACTATATTTTGACTAAAAATAAAAACTTGAACAAAATATTTTGTTCAAGTTTTTAAATAGGAGGATATTAAGGCTGTTCTTGGAGAGTTACTTCAATATCTTGAGTTTTTCCATTTCTCCAGATAGTTAAAGTCATTTTATCTCCGATTTCCTTTTGATTTTTAATTGCATTTAATTCATCCATGGTTTCTATATCTTGACCATCAGCTTTTATTATTACATCACCAACTCTAACACCGGCTTTTTCAGCAGCAGAGAAAGTTTCAAGAGTTTTTACATATATACCAACTGTTAAATTGTTTACTCTAGCTGTTTCCTCATCTACTTCAATACCACCAATTCCAAGATATGGTCTTTTTACTTTATTGTATTGAATTAATTGTTCATATATATCTTTAGTAGAATTAATTGGAATTGCAAATCCAACACCTTCTACACCTTCTCCGGAAACTTTTAAAGTGTTTATTCCAATGACCTGACCTTGACTATTAACTAAAGCACCACCACTATTTCCAGAGTTTATGGCAGCATTTGTTTGAATAGCTTCATATGAATTACCATCTTCATCTATTACAGTTCTATTAACAGCACTTACAATTCCATCAGTAACTGTACTACCTAAGCCTAAAGGGTTACCAATGGCCATACAGAACTCTCCGACTTGAACTGAATCTGAATCTCCAAGTTCTGCAGCTGTTAATCCATCTTTATCAATTTTAATAACAGCTAAATCTGTTTGTTCATCTGTACCAACTATTTCAGCCTCATATTCTGTATCATCATTATATAACTGAACAGTAATTTTACTTGCTTTGCCTAACTCATAGAAGGAAGAGCTAGAAGTGCTTGAATTTACTACATGATTATTAGTTAAAATATATCCATCTTCACTAATAATTACACCAGAACCTTGAGCTGTAGCAGTTCCTTGATTTCCGTAAAATATAGAATTAACTGAATATGTTACATTAATACCAACAATTGATGGTAATACTTTTTTTGCTACTCCAACAGCGGTATCAGAATAATCTAAAAGTGAGATTTGTTCGGTGTTGGGATTTATTGTGGTACTTGTATTAGATTCTCCAAAAGCTGAAGCTTGCGTACCTAAAATGCCTTCTCTTATACTAGGAACGCCAAAGCAAGTACCTACAACAATTCCTGCACCAAGTACACCACAGGTGAAAGGTAAAAGAACAGTTTTTACGAATCCATTTCCATTACTGCTCTTCTTATCTTTTTTCTCTTGAAAAGAGCTATATGATGTATTTGAATTGGTCACGATACTCTTAAAAGAATTATCACCATTACTTCCAAATTTTGTACTTTCTGGCTTTACAACTGTTTGATGTATACCTTCATTGTTTATATTTTCTTTATTTATATTTTCTTGATTATTATTCTCATCCATTTTTTGTACCTCCTAAAATATACATATATAATAACCTAAATCAATTATATAATACAATAGGTTTGTGAACAAAATGTGAAAAAAATATGGTATTTAGTTGGAAAAAATCTATACCTACATGTATTGCAAAAAATCAAATAACAATATATAATATGCAATATATTATGAAAGGAGAGAATACTGTATTAATTGCAGTACATATAGAAATGAAGAATAGAAAAAGTTTATTAGCCACATACATAAAAATAATATTAGTAATAGCTGTAATTGGAGCAATAATATATGGAATAATAAGGGTGGTAGGTGACAAATATAACGAGGAAGAATTTGAAACAGTAAAGACCAATATGTTACTAATTCAAGGTAAGACAGAGGTTATTGCTCAAAAAGTAGATATTGAAGAAAAAGGCGCAGAATATATTGGAACTGAAATTAAAGAAAAAGAAAACGATGAGAAAATACAAAACTTAATTAATAATGAAGTAATTGATATAGATTCTAAAAAAAGTACTTATTATTGCCTAGATAATTCCGCACTAGAAGAATTGGAATTAGATATTACAACAGATGATTATTATATAGTAGATTATAAAAAGAATGATGTGATTTATGTGGACGGAATAGTTGATAAGAATGGAAATGTTGTTTATAAGTTGTCTGAAATGGAGTAAAAATGAAAGAAAAAGAATTTGAAAGATTAAAAGAGATAAAAAAAATAGAAGAAGAATTGTATTTGCAAGGTGTAACAAGTATAGCAGGAATAGATGAAGCAGGACGTGGACCTTTAGCAGGTCCAGTAGTAGTTGCGTGCGTTATAATGCCACGTGACTCGATGATTGAAGGGGTAAATGACTCTAAAAAGGTGTCTGAAAAAAAGAGAGAAAAGTTATATGATCAAATAATTGAAGAATCAATTGCATATGGTGTGGGAATAATTTCACAAACAGAAATAGACAGGATTAATATTCTAAATGCAACAAAAGAAGGATTAACTACGGCAATAAAAGAAATGGAAAAAAACTTGCAAGAAAGAGAAAGAGCATTTGACAAACCTGAAATTATCTTAGTAGATGCATTAACCAAAATTGATACTGACCATATTCCATATAGGTCAATTATTAAAGGAGATGCAAAAAGTTATTCAATAGCTGCAGCTTCAATTATAGCGAAAGTTACAAGAGATAGAATTATGAGACAGTGGGATGAAGTATATCCTATGTATGGTTTTGCACAACATAAAGGATATGGAACAGCAGTACATATTGCTGCAATAAAAGAGTATGGGCTATGTCCACTACATAGAAGAAGTTTTGTAAAGAATATAGTTTAATGGAGTATAATGCTCGTTTGGTTGCTACGTGCTCCTACAAAATTCTCTAAATATACAGCACGTCCGCCTTTAAATAGTACAGAAACAGATAAAACATTAAATAGACAAAATTATAAAGGAGGTATTTTAAATGAACATTCAAGAAATAATTGCTAAAAAAAGAGATAAAGAAGTATTATCTAAAGAAGAAATAGACTTTTTTATAAAAGAATATACAAACCGGTAATATAGCAGATTATCAAGCATCTGCATTAATTATGGCTATATATATTAATGGAATGAAGGAAGAAGAGACTACAAATCTTACATTAGCGATGGCACATTCAGGAGATATTTTGGATTTATCAGAATTAGGAAATGTAGTTGATAAACATAGTACTGGTGGTGTAGGTGATAAAGTAACCTTAATATTAGCTCCAATAATAGCATCAATAGGTGTACCTGTCGCAAAAATGTCTGGGAGAGGACTTGGGTTTACTGGGGGAACAATAGATAAACTTGAAGCAATACCAGGATATAAGACTAATGTTTCAGAAAAGGAATTTATAGAAAATGTAAAGAAAATTGGAATTAGTTTAATAGGACAAACTTTAAATTTAGCACCAGCTGATAAAAAAATCTATGCCCTAAGAGACGCAACTAGCACAACAAGCAGTATACCACTAATTGCATCTAGTATAATGAGTAAAAAAATTGCAGCAGGAGCAAATAAGATAGTTTTAGATGTGACCTATGGAAGTGGTGCATTTATGAAAACAAAGGAGAAGGCACAAGAACTTGCAGAGGCTATGATAAAAATAGGGAAATTAGCAAATAGAGAAACAATAGCAATAATTACACCAATGGAGCAACCACTTGGAAGAAACATAGGGAATACTTTAGAAGTAATAGAAGCAGTAGAAGCATTAAATGGAAATATGCAAGAAGATGTAAAAGAGGTAGTATTAGAATTAGGAAGCAATATGTTAAAACTAGCTGGCAAAGGTAATAACTTAGAAGAAAATAAAGAAAAAATGATGGAATACATAAAAAATGGAAAAGCTTTAGAAAAATTTAAAGAACTTGTGATAAATCAAGGTGGAGATGTAACTTATATAGAAAACACAGAAAAGTTTAAAAAAGCAAAATACATTATGCCTGTGGTATTAGAAAAAAATGGAATAGTGAAAGAACTTAAAGCAGAAGAGATTGGTAAATTATCTGTATTTCTAGGGGCAGGAAGATTAAGAAAAGAAGACAAAATAGAACCAGAAGTAGGAATTGTATTAAACAAAAAAATTGGAGATACAGTTATTAAAAATGATATTGTTGCATATATTCATGCAAATGATGAAGAAAAAGCAAAAGAAGCGGTAGAGAGATTAAAGAACATCTATCAACTTGGACAATAAATGGAACAAGGGGACACACAATTTGTTTCACTTTATCCACACTAAAACTTTAAAATGTGGAAAACTTGAAACAAATTGTGTGTCCCCCTGTTCCAAAAGTTATAAATTCACATCAGGTTTGTAATCTATAAAACTATCATTAGTAAAATATCTATTTAAATTTTTCGTACTAATTCCAGTATTATATGATATACTTTCTAATGAACAATTCATATTTGAATCTTCCAAAAAATTTCTTAATTTATTCATTTCTATCTCATCTTTTGGCTTACAATTAGGACAAACATCGCCAGTACTTACAAAAAAACAACCACATCTACTACATTTATTAAATTGCATATATTTCACCCTCTCAAAAATATATATAAATTTATGAGAATATTGTATCACATAAATCTACAAAAATAAACTAAATTTTTTAAAAATTAAAAAACTCAAATAAAATTTTTAAATTCCAGTTGAAGATGCATAATGGAATTGACTTTTTTATTAAATGTTTATTTAAAAGGAAGCAATTTTTTCATTCAAACTCTTGCTTTTCCTTATATTCCATGATATAATATTATACGTCAAAAATACACACACAAGCTAGTTTAAAGAGGAGTGCTTGTTTTAAGATTAAAGCAAGTCTTTTTAAATGCTCGAAGCTTAGTGGAGGTAAAACAAAAAAGGGAGGAATTAAAAATGGCAGTAGTTGCAATGAAACAATTACTAGAAGCAGGTGTTCATTTCGGACATCAAACAAGAAGATGGGATC
>CALXWU010000043.1 GCA_944392505.1 uncultured Clostridia bacterium
TCTACTCCATCTTTTCCCCATGGAATATTTTTTGGATCCATTTCATTATATACTTTTATTTCTTTTCCATTTACTATTAATTTTCCTTCTTCTGATGAAATGCTTCCATTGAATCTTCCATGTACAGTATCATATTTTACCATATAAGCCATATAATCTGCTGCTATAAATGGATCATTTATTGCAACTATTTCTACTCCTTCTCTTGAAAGTGCAGCTTGGAATGCTAAATTTCCTATTCTTCCAAAACCGTTAATACCAATTTTAATTGACATAAAAATTCCTCCTATCTTTAATGCTAAATAAGCATTTATATGTTTAGTATAACCTAAACATAACCATTTTATATCATATCAATATATTTTTCAAGTATTTGTCGATTATTTTTAATGAAATTTAGGCACAAAAAAACACAATAAGATTCTTCTTATTGTGCTCTCTTGATTATAATCTAATATTATCAGTTATCTCTATTTCTTTAAATAAAGCATTTTTTACTTTTTCGCCTGTTATCTCATAGAATAAAAAGTCGTGAACTTTTTGACCTGTAATTTCTTGTGTCCAGAAATCATGTACTTCTTGGAATACTTTTTCTTGCTTTGGTGTTAATTCAAGAGTCATATCCTGAAATAAAAAGTTTCTTATTTTTGTCCACACACTAATTTCTGATGGTAAATTATTGCTATCTACACGATTTTCCATAATATATTTCCTCCTTCGTGGTCTAATAAATAATTCTTACAATATTTATACTACATTTTTTTTTATTAATCAAGTAAATATTTGACTTTTTTTGCCACGTTTGCTGAAACCGTGTATTTAATAGTGCTTTGGAGATTATTACATTTTCGTTATATTTGTGTTACAAATATGTGACAAGCTTATATTTCCATTTGACTGCCTAAAAAGCTTGCTGCTGATTGTACAACCTTTTGTTCAACTTCTGTCATTTTTGTACCTTTATCTTTTGCTAAAAGTATGACAGTTCCTATGGTATCTCCATCAGATATAATTGGATACACTACCTGGGAGTTATATTTTCTTTCTTTATTATCATTTTTAGTGATAGGTACAGAAATGTCGTTATTTTCCTTGCTGGTATATTTTTCTTTATCCTCCATTATCTTTTCTAATTCACTACTTACACTTTGCTCTAAAAATTCTTTTTTGGGGCCTCCAGATACAGCAATTACAGTATCTCTATCTGTTATACATGCAATATGTCCTGTGGTTTTTGCAAGTGTTTCTGCATATTCTGTAGCAAACTCTGACAATTCCCCAATAGGCGAATATTTTTTTAGAATTACTTCTCCTTCTTTATCTGTAAAAATTTCTAATGGGTCTCCTTCTTTTATCCTTAAAGTTTTACGTATTTCTTTTGGTATAACAACTCTGCCCAAATCATCTATTCTTCTTACAACTCCTGTTGCTTTCATAAATTTCCTCCTTTTATATTTTATGTCTATTCTTATTATTGCAAAAGAGGAAAAAATTATTCATTTTTTTAAAATTTTTACTTTTTACCCTTCTTCAGGTACCTCGACCTTTTTATATTCATTGATAACATTTCCAAGTTCATCTGCGAAATCTTGCAATATAACTAATTTTATTGTAGGTTCTTTTCCGTCAATGTAGTCATCTATAACTTGTTTTAATTTCTTTAAGTTCGGTAATTCTTCTTGTAAATTTTCGCCAAATCTTTTTGCTCTATCTAGTAGCTTCTCTTTTATTGTTACAATATCTTCATTACTTGCACAAGATATTCTCTGGAACATTTGAAATACATCATAATATCTGAAGATTGGAATCTGCATGCATTCTTTATCAAATTTATCATAAAATTGTTCCATTTTCATTGGGATGTATTTAAATATTTCATCTGCTTTTTCTCTATACATTTTTTCCTTTAATTGTTCATTGATATTATTAAAATGCTGTAATATTTCTTCCATGTCTTCAGTTCGATCTTCTTCCAAAGCAACACTTGCAAGCTCTTCCTCTACATTTGGGCAATAGCTAGAATTAAGTGATGATACATTCATACCATTTAAGAAAACACTTTTTATAGTTCTCATATCATAATCAATAAGCCCTTTTCTAACAAAATATGCAAAATATGCAAAAAGCTTTACAACATTTATTAGCTCCATGTTTCCACTTTTTACATCATTTATTACTTCCGAAATAACTCCACCAAATTGATCATCCGATATTTTCCAATATTCTTCTGTAAGTAGTCTTTTATATCCTGGTAATTTATCTGTATCAACAGTATTTATTATAGCTTCCATATCTTGTTTAAATACTTTCATATCAAATATACGGGTACGCACATATAATTCTATGAATTTAAAGAATCTATATTCTGCCTTAAAGTTATAGTAATAATTGTTATCAAATTCTTTTATATAGAACTGTCTATTATCCATAAAGACTCTTGATGATACAAGTATCGCTTTATATTCCTCATTATCATTGATATTTACAAATTTGTCCTTAGTTATTTTACCAGCTTTAATTTCAAAGGATATAGCAATTGTGAATATAAGCATTGTTTGCAAAACTCTATGATTTGTATTTGGATAAGATTTATTAACCATATCAAATATTTTCTTGAAGTTTGTTAATGAATGTTTTAAAATTCTTAGGTTTCTTGTACCACTTTTATTAAATGTAGATATGATTAAATTTGTATTTTCTCTTAGGAAACGAATTAAGTCTGGACAATTTTCATATCTCATTAAAAGACCATTTATTATATAATTAAATTCTGGTTGATATTCGAAGGTTTCACCAATAAGTTTTTCTTTAATTCTTTCATAATCATTTGCTTTATCAAAAACATATTCAATTGTATCACGTATTCTTTCAACCATTGGTTTATCAGTCTTAATATTAAGCTTGTTTTCTTTGTCCAAAAGATATGTTGCAATAAAAGTTTTCATCTCTAAATTGCTATTTTTTAGTTTAGTAGATAATTCTTTTTCATTGCATATAATTATTGTTTTTATATGGTCGTGTTCTACGAAGTTATTTATATATCCTAAAATATCAATAACATCAACGTTTGCTCTTTCCAAGTCATCAAAACATAGAACCTTGTCATCTGTAGAGAAAAATTGTCCATAATCAATTCTATCTCCATTTTGCGTAACTCCGAAAAAGTTAGCCATGTCAAGCCCTGTTTTTGCATATTCCGGAATATTTTTAACACCGACTTGCATCCATATATTTTTTTAGGTTTTTATCCATAAGCTGTGTAGTTTCAATAAATATTTTTTTACTTATTTCTTCCAAGTTAGAAATACCATAAAGCGACATATATATTGCAGTATATCTTTTACCATTTAACTGCATGGATTCTATTTTAGGCTTTATTTTATTATTCCAAAAATATGTTTTTCCGCTTCCCCACTCGCCATTAATCATTATGGCATAATCTGTATAATCTGACCTAATATAGTCTAATATGCTCTCAACTAAATCTTCCATTTGTTTCTCCTCTCTTCAACTTTTGTCCAATCTTAATCCTTTGCTAAAGCTAATATTCCAATTTTGTTCGGATACGCTTTTTCTAATTCTTTAATACAAGCACTTATCGTTGCACCTGTTGTATATACATCGTCAAAAATCAAAACTTTTTTATTATATATTTTCTCTGAATTAGCCAATTTATATGCATTTTTTGTATTTTCTTCTCTTTCTTTTTGAGTTAATATACTTTGTGGCTTATTATTCTTTACTTTTACTAACACATTTGTATATATTTCTAAGTCTAATGTGCTTGCTAGTTCCCTGGATATAAGCTCACTTTGATTATATCCTCTTTCTTTCATTCTTTTCTTATGTATCGGAACTGGAATTATTATATCATAACTTTTTATAAAATCAAAAACTTTTTTATCTTTTGCAATAATTTCACAAAAGGTTTTATATAAATAGGATTTATTATTAAATTTATATTGTATTATCAACTTTCTTATTATTTCCTTATATTGAAAAATATACCTTATATCTACGTTTTTCATACTCCCATCAGTCAAATTATTATTTATATTGTTTATGTTGTAATCCTGCATGTTATCTTCTACAATATAGTATTTTCCCAGTTCTTTTCCACATTTTGCACACAAATATCCTTCTCCTATTTTCCCACAAACACCACAACTTGGTAAAAAAATATATTCGAGAGCTTTATTAAAAAAGTTCATTGAACCTCCTTTATTTTCCCCCGAATATTTTTTATTAAGTCTTATATGTTTTTTCTAATTTATATTCTAAGCCTGTATTTCTTTTTTTATTATCACTATTTTGTATCATAAAATCAACTATTTTCTTGTTGCCAATTATAATTAAAAGTTTTTTGGCTCTTGTCATCCCTGTATAAAGCAAATTTCTTGTAAGTAGCATTGGAGCTGTTTGAGATATTGGCATTATTACTACATCAAACTCGCTTCCGCTGTGCTTTATGAACAGTAATTGCATATGCATGTTCAATTTGTTCTAACTCGCTAAATTGATACCATACTTCTTTATCATCATCAAATTTAATTTTGACTTGTTTATTAAAATCATCAATAATATTTATCGTTCCAAACTCACCATTGAAAACTCCACTTCCATTTTCATAATATGGCTCTTTCTTCTCCCAATAAATATCATAATTGTTTTTTATTTGCATAATTCTGTCACCTTCTCTAAATGTACTATCTCCAAATTTTCTCTCTTTTTTAGTATCTGATGATGGATTAACTGTTTGTTGTAAAATTTTATTTAATTCTTTAGTCCCTAGTTCTCCTTTTTTAGTTGGAGTTATGACCTGTATGTTTTTAAAAAAGTCATAATCTCCATAATTTTTTAGTCTTTCTCCGCTTAGTGTAATGATATTATATAGGATTTTCTCTTTATTTACTTCATTTACAAAAAAGAAATCCTCAAGAAATTGGCTTTCCTTTTTTTCAGGCTGTTTTCTTGTCTTTACACTATCACCATCTTCATCATTTTCACTATTCATTTCTTTCATTTCTTCTTTAGTAATAAATCCAAGCCCTTCATTTACTCTATGAGAATTAACTATAATTTTACTTTTTGCTGCCTGTCTAAAGATCTTATTTAATGTAATTGTTGTTATTTTTTTTGATTTTATTATATCTTTTAATACATTGCCAGGTCCTACAGAAGGAAGCTGATCGATATCTCCAACTAAAACCAATTTTGTTCCTTTGTATAGAGCATTACATAGATAATTCATTAAAAACAAATCTACCATTGACATTTCGTCAACAATTACAATGTCCGCATCAATCGGTGCTACTGAAATGTCTGCTTTTATTCCATTTTCTTCATCTGAAAACTTTCCGATTTCGAGTAATCTATGTAAGGTTTTAGCATCTTCTCCTGTAGTTTCAGTCATTTTTTTAGCCGCTCTACCTGTTGGTGCGCATAGAACTGGTTTCATTTCATTATGTTTAAATATATCTATTATGGTTTTTATAATTGTAGTTTTTCCTGTACCGGGGCCACCTGTTATTACACATACATTGTTTTCATTTATTGCTTTTATTGCTTCTATTTGTTTGTCAGACAATTCTATATTAGATTTTTCTTCGAAAAGCTTTAACTCTTTGTTAAATCGATCAATTTTCTTTATATTTGTATATGTATCTAGTTCAATTAAACGAGTAGCCACATTTTCTTCTGCTTTATAGTATTGATACAGATATACCCATTCTCCATCTTCTCTATCTTCTAATACAATGTCTTCTTTTGCTTTCATTCTTATTATAGATTCTTCAATATCTTCTTCACTTACATTTAAAAGTTTTTTTACAAATTCTACTAAGCTTTCATAACCCGTACAACAATGACCATTAAATGTTGCCATATTTAATGCATGTTTTATCCCACTTCTAATACGTTTTTCATTATTATACTCTATACCCATTCCTAAGGCCATTTTATCAATTTGTTCAAAATTCACTTTGTTTACTAAATCTATTAAAATATATGGATTTGCTTCAATCTCCTCCATTGCATTTACTCCAAGTGCTTTAAATATCTTCTCAGCGCTTTGTGGTCCTATCCCGAACTTATCTAAAAAGCCAACTAGCTGCCATATCTCCCATTTTTCAATAAATGTATTTGCTATTTCTAATGCTTTATCTTTAGTAATACCTTTTATTTGTGCAAGTTTAGTAGGCTCAAATTTAAATACATTTATGGTATCTTCCCCAAATGTTTCTACTATATTTCTTGCCGTTGCTGGTCCAATACCTTTTATCCCACAATTTGCTAAATATCTTTCCAAAGCTTTTGTGGTTTGTGGCATTTGTTTTTCAAAAGTATCTACTTTAAATTGTCTTCCATACTCTTGATGTTCAACAAATTTCCCAATAACTTTAAGGGTATCACCCACATTTACAAAAGGCAAATACCCTACTATTGTAGTTTCTTCATCCAAATTATCTATATTCCCAAACTCATCAGAAATATACCTCTGATCAGAGTCTTCTTTTTTATTTTTATTAATTATATCTTTATCAATTTCAAGAACTGCAATACAATAACTATTTAATTCATTTTTATAAATTATTTCAGTAATTTCTCCTTGTAATTCCAATTTGGTACCTCTGTTTGATTTTTTATTTAGAGCTTATTATTTAATTATTACTAAGCTTTACTTATTAGAGATTAAGTTTATTGGAATTATATCATAAATGTATTTAATCTACAATTGTTTTTTATATTATTGTGTAATATCAATTCGCCTCTTTTATACTATCAATAACTTCTTTACACTCTTTCCAATTAGTTATTTTTACTCCATCATATTCTTTTCCCAATTTACTTAATATTTTCATCGTATCATCTGTAGAATTGAGATCGGTCACAATTACATCTTTTATGCACTCTTCTTTTCCATACATTATTCTAAAAAGTAAAGTACGCAAAAATCCTTCTATTTTATTTTCTTGGTTTTTGGCAGCTATTATGACATAAATGCCATCTGATTTTAGATTAGTATATGTACATATATAGATAATGTTTTTTATCAATTCAAATAAGCCATATAATGCTAACGTCCAGAATATTGCATTTATTAAAAAGTCGAACATGGTAACACCTTCTTTTTATTATACTTAAATTATTGATTACTTTTTCAGTTACCATATTATATGAGCAATAGTGTGATTTAGTGTCAATCGAGTATCACTATCATTTCTATAGCTGTCCTTTTTTGCCACTTTTGCCACAAAAGCACCTGTCCTCAATTACCAAAAGTTCCAAAAAAAGAAGCAACTTAGTTTAAATAGTTGCTTGCTTTTTATTTCATTCATCTTAACTTTATAATCTATTTTTGAGGTCTGTCCCCAAAACGAAGTGTTGTTCGTTTTAACGCCTGTCCCCAAAACGACATTATACTAATTGTAATATAACGACTTCTGCTGCGTCTCCTCTTCTTTGTCCAAGTTTAAGGATTCTAGTATATCCTCCCACTCTTCCTTCATATTTTGGAGCTATTTCATTAAATAATTTTGCAGTTAAGTCTATATTTTTTCCATCTTCATCTTTTACTTTATTTAATGTTTTCATCATTTTTCTTCTTGCATTTAATCTTGATGGCATGTCTTTCTGTCTTTTTTCAGTTACTTCTTCTCTTACAACTTTAAGATACTCTTTACCATTTTTGCTTTTTACAAGTTCTGTTTCTTTATTTCCTTTAGCATCTAATTTTGCTTTAGAAACTTTTACATCAACAGTTTTAAAATTATCTTTTTCTTTAATTGCTAAAGATATTAAACTATCAGCTATTGCTTTTACTTCTTTTGCTCTAGCTTCTGTTGTTTCTATCTTACCATTTAATATTAAATCAGTAACTTGAGTTTTAAGCATTGCTAATCTAGCATCTGTTGTTTTACCTAATTTTCTATTAGTTGCCACTTTATTTCCCTCCTCTTTTCTTAAAAGCTAAATCTCTTTTTGATATTATTCATCATCTTTTCTAAAATCTAATCCTAATGCATGTAACTTATTAGTTACTTCATCTAATGATTTCTTTCCAAGATTTCTAACTTTCATCATGTCAGCTTCTGATTTATTTGTTAAGTCTTCAACTGTAGATATTCCAGCTCTTTTTAAACAGTTAAAGGATCTTACAGATAATTCTAAATCTTCTATTGACATTTCAAGAACTCTTTCTTTCTTGTTTTCTTCTTTCTCAACCATAACTTGAGTGTTTTTAGCTGTTTCTGATAAGTCTATAAATAATTCTAAATGACTGGTCATAACTTTTGCAGCTAAGCTTAAGGCTTCATATGGCTTTAAGCTTCCATCTGTCCATACTTCTATAGTCAATTTATCATAATCTACTCTTTGACCTACTCTAGTATTTTCTACAGAATAGTTTACTTTCTTTACTGGTGTATAAATTGAATCTATTGGAAGTACTCCAATTGCTTGATCTGGTTTTTTATTCTTTTCAGCATTATTATATCCTCTACCCATATCAGCTGTAAGTTCCATCTTTAGTGTTCCACCTTCTGAAACTGTTGCTATATGTAAATCTGGATTTAATATTTCTACTGTTCCATCTGTAATTATATCTCCTGCCTTAACCTCTCCTGGCTCTCTTACGTCAATTCTTAAAGTTTTTTCTTCATTTTGATCTATTTTAAGTCTGACATTTTTTAAATTAATAACTATCTCTGGAACATCCTCTACTACATTTGGTATTGTAGAAAATTCATGTAGAACCCCATCTATTTTTACGCTTGTAATAGCACTTCCAGGAAGTGAAGATAGTAATATTCTTCTTAGTGAATTTCCAATTGTTATTCCATATCCTCTTTCCAATGGTTCACATACAAATTTTGCATAGTTACTATCATTGTCGATTTCTAAGCATTTAATATTTGGTCTTTCAAATTCTATCATTTTTACCTCCTAATTTAGAAGTTAGTGGTTAGTAGTAAGAAGATTAGATTTATTTAATCTTTTACCTTGCCCTACTTCCTTTTATTTATTTTAGAAATTAAGCCATTTATTTCTAAAGTATTTTTGTTCTAACTTCTAGCTATTATTTAGAGTAAAGCTCTACTATTAAGTGTTCTTCAACTGGTAAGTCGATATCTTCTCTTGCTGCTAATCTTACAACTTTTCCACTTAATTTTTCTGCATCTTTTTCAAGCCATGCTGGAACTGGTCTTGCTGCATTTTCTTCTACATTTGCTTTTATAGCTCCATTATCTTTTCTAATTTCTCTTACAGAAATAACATCTCCTGCTTTTACTAGATATGATGGTATATCCACTTTATGTCCATTTACTTCAAAAGCACCATGTGTAACTAACATTCTAGCCTGTGCTCTTGAGCTTCCAAAACCTAATCTGTATATAACATTATCTAATCTACTTTCTAATATTTGAAGTAATACTTCACCTGTAATGCCTTTTTCTGTTAAAGCCATTTCAAAGTATTTTCTAAATTGTTTTTCACTTACTCCATAGTAAGCTTTAGTTTTTTGTTTTTCTCTTAACTGTGTACCATATTCAGAAAGTTTTTTCTTCTTTTGGCCATTTTGTCCTGGTGCATAATTTCTTCTTGAAATGCTACATTTGTCAGTATAACATCTTGAACCTTTTAAAAACAATTTTTGTCCTTCTCTACGGCAAATACGGCATTG
>CALXWU010000044.1 GCA_944392505.1 uncultured Clostridia bacterium
GTTCCTTTCTAACTATATCTTTTGCAAATTATTAAATTTTATACTGCTTTTGTTAATTTTATATGTAACTATTATATAGATAAGTTTTAAAAAAGTAAATAAAAATTGTAAAATTTTTAATAATTGCAGTTATAACAAAATAGGAAGTAGTCATAAGATTACTCCCTATTGATTTATAAAGACTATAATTTTTAGAAATTATCTATTTTCCCTACATAATATTGTAAAATCAATTTTGCATCAGTCTCATCTACATTGCCGTCTTCATTTACATCACCAATTATTTTTTCTTCATCTGTTAATTGTATTTTTCCGGCATTATGCTGTAATGCAAGTTTTGAATCTCTGGCATTTATAACTCCGTCCTGATTTATGTCTCCTAATGTGTATTCATTTAATTTAACAATATCAAATGTTTGTGAAGAATTTGCCTTACTAACACACTCATATATTTGAGTTTCTCCCCCCGCAGCCACATTTCCAATTATGTCCAATGCTCTCAAATCTTCAGCTGATGAAGCTGGAACTAAGCGATAACCACCATTATATGAATAAATAAACCAACTTTGTTTATCTCCTGTTCCTCCTCTCCATAATTGAACTTGTTCATTGTTTGTATTTCCTGAACCATGTACATCTAAATATAAATTAGAATTTAAGTTCATTATTGAGTAAGAACCATCATTATTTCTTTTAAATTTCCATTTCTGAGCATCCGAATTTTCATTTAATTCTTCTACAGTTACTTGTGCAGCATTTTCTGTGCCTGTAGCAGTTAGTGCAATATCTGTAACTGTTTTTGGTACAATTCTTGCAATAAATATACTTCCCATGTCTTGTTTTGAGCCTTCTGGTTTATATGTGTTAGGCTCTATCAAGAAAGTTTGATTAGGATTATTAGCATTAAATGCATTATATATTTGTAGATTTTTTCCATCTTCAATTGATGTATCTATATCTAATGACATATTCCTATCTGTAGATGACCTTGGTACTAGACGATAACCGCCATTATATGAGTAAATAAACCAACTTTGTTTATCTCCTCCTTGGCCTCCCATCCAACCTTGCACATTTTCACCATTGGCATTTCCTGAACCGAATACGTCCATTCCAATACCAGTTTCCATATTTGTTATACCATAAGAGCCATCAGATTGTTTTCTAAATCTCCATTTTTGATAATTTGAACTTTTATCTCTATTTTGTATAAATATATTTGAGCCATCTGTATCTCCAAGACATACTACTGCTAAATTTGTATTACTTTTTGGAACTATTTGTGCAACGAAATCATATCCTAAATCTTGTATCGAACCTTCTGGCACATATACACCTTCTAAGGTTTTTACGTCATTTTCTTTATGATGTATAATTCTACCTTGTAAATGTTGTTTGCCTTCCTCCAAACAATAATCTAGTAGTAAATCGTTTAATGTTGCTTTTGACATGGATTTGTCCCAGTGAATAACATTGTCACCACTCCAATTACAATCTGCATAATAAATTGTATCTCCTACTATATTTGTGATAACAATAGAATGATCATATCCATGATCCGAATTATATCTTACTATATCTCCTACACATAAATCATCAGCATTTATATTTGGATATGCTGTGTCAGTCCATAAATCATAATTTGTATTTCTACAACTTCCAAATATTTCGTTTGTTATTTTTAGAGCCCATCCGTGACATTGTATTGCTCCTGCAAAACCACCACCATATTCATCAAAATCGTCTCCTTCTCTAAAGCCTGGTGTATTTCTTAAAGTATCAAATGCATTTTTTAACTCACTTGCTGTTTTTATTCCAGCAAATGAAATATTGCTAAATGATACTATAAATAATATTGCCATTATTATTACTATTTGAATAAGTGCTAACGTTTTTTTCATCTTCATATCATCCTCCTATCTTTTTTTACTCTTTTTTATAGTTAAGGTTAAAACCAAGACTACGCCTGAAATTATAAATAACGTTACAAAGATTTCAATTGGCATATCACTTGTTTTTGGAGTATCTGAATCCTCAACTTTATTATTTTGTTCATCTTTTACAACTTCATCATCTATATTTCCGTCTAATACTTTTTCTTTAACTGTAATTTTTACAGTCGCATTTTTATCATTTACAGTTGCTGTTATTACTGCAGTTCCTGGTTTTAGTGCTTTTACCGTACCATCTGCATCCACAGATACTATGGTTGCATCACTTGATGTCCACTCTATTGTTTTATCATCAGTTGTATTAGCTGGGTTAAATATTACATCCAGTTTTTCTGTATCATTTACATTTAATTCAAAATCTTTTTGATTTATAGCAATTTCATTTAGTCCAATTTCTTCAACAGTAACTGTACAACTTTGGCTATATACTCCTATTTTTACAGTAATTGTTGCTGTCCCTTCTTTTAATCCTTTTATTTCCCCATTTTCTACTATAGCTACTTCTTCATTATCTGAACTCCACTTAGGTTCAATAATATCCGTGGTATTAGAAGGCTCAAGATTTACCTCTAGCTTTTGTGATTGTCCTTTTAACAAGTCAACTTCTGATATATTTAAAGTAAATCCTTTTAATGGTGCTTTTACTGTTAGTTTATATGTTGCTGTTTTATCACCAGCTGTTGCACTTATAATAGCCTCACCAGCCGTAACAGCAGTTATCTCTCCATCATTAACTGTTGCTACATCATTATTACTACTAGTCCATGTAATCTCCTTATCTGTCACATCTGTAGGTTCAACAGTTGCAATTAATTTTTCCGTCTCTCCAACATTTAAAATTCCTTCATCTTTATTTAAAGAAATGCCTGTGACTGATTTTACACCAGTAATTTCAGACGTAATTTCTTCTTTCTTAACATCCATTGTATAACTTTTATCTGGTTCTATTATTGTTTGGGCAGCATCAAAATTTGTTTTTATCTGAGTAGTTCCCTT
Organism: uncultured Clostridia bacterium; assembly: GCA_944392505.1. GTDB lineage: Bacteria > Bacillota > Clostridia > TANB77 > CAG-508 > CALXVA01. Next base: position 2,949 of record CALXWU010000044.1, read on the forward strand.
AGATTGTACTGTAAAATCAATAGCAAGTATAGTTGTATTAGCTTTAATTGTAATTGGCTCAGCCTTGCTAAAACCTAATACAATAACACCATTTTTTATTCCCTTGTCTGAGTCATTTGTTAACATATCATTTACTTTAATGTCACTTGTAGAAACAGATAATTTTGTATCATCATAAGAAATTTCTAGATTTATATCATCTACTATTAAATCTGTTTTTGCTTTAATCTCTACTTTCGCCTTTTGCCCTACCTCGCTACTCACGTTATCAATTGTTAAGTATTGGTTTTCCACTGCTTTCGCTACAGTAGAATATCCTAAAAGTAAAAATGCTATTATAAATAGTATTGTAAAAAGTTTAATTGTGTTTTTCATTTTTTTATAAACCTCCCCTTTTCTTGATTGCATAGTTTAATCTATTTCAATCACATATTTATATTATTTTTTGATGAGTATAATTATATATCTTTTAACATTTTCTGTCAATTATATTTTAAATTAATTTTTCTCATTTTATAAAATCATTCCAAACCGAAAATATTAATATTATTTGTAAAATTAAAATTACCGGAAAGCCCACAGAAAATCGCAACTTTTTTGTCTTATGCCTAAAAGTATACATTCCAGCAATTGCTCCTATACTTCCACCTATTATTGCAAGAATTAGCAAGGTTTGCTCAGGTATTCTCCATTTACCATATTTTGCTTTTCTTTTATCAATATACATTGCCAAAAAAGCTATTATATTTATTATTACTAGGTAAATTAAAAAATATTTTAATAAACCACTTTCCATCCTTAATCACATCCTATCTTCTTTCAAGGTCTGTCCCCGAAGCGACCAAGTTGTCGTTTTAGGGACTGTCCCCAAAACGAACAACTATGTGGTTTTAACGCCTGTCCCTAAAAGCGACATCATTTATAAATTCTAAGTTTTAAGAGTATATTATAAATTTTAGTTCCATAAGGAATCATTAAAATGTCTTCTTTGGTTAAAGTTTTACTAAATAATATTAATGCACAATAAGATATCGCTCCAGTTAATATAGCCAAAATTGTACTAATTGTATTTCCTAATGCCATATTAAATAATTTATGTGCTCCCAAAACTATTAATCCCATTCCAATTGCGGATAAAACTGGTTTTAATATGTGTTTTCTAAATTTAATGTGCATGTTTACACATCTATTCATTACTTTATATGATATAAAGAATACTATTAAAGCATACACAAATGAACTTATGGATGCACCATATATTCCTATATTTGGATTTCTTATCAAAATCATATTTAAGATAAATTTAATTACTGCTCCAAGTCCAGCTGCAATTGCAGGTATTTTTGATTGATTTACACCATATAATCCACCTGTCATTGTTTGTGAAAGTGCCGTAAGAATCATTGATACTGACGCTATCATAAATACCCCTGCTCCATTTGAAGCTGTTGGATATAACATCTTTAATATTGGGTCTGCTAATGCTATAAATCCAAGTGAACATGGCAATATTATTATCAATGAAGCAAAGAATGAGAATGATAATCTTCTTGAAGCCGTTTTTTTATCTTTAATAGCTAATGCTTCAGACACTGCAGGAACTAACGCTGTAGAAAAAGCAAGGTTTATAGCAAGTGGGAAACTAACTAAAGTATCAACCTTAGATAATATACCTGTACTTTCCATTGCCAATGCTTCTAACGCTTCTTTTCCCATGCCTGTAGATTCGTATGCAATTTGAATACAATTGCTTACTGTAGCTGTATCAATAACTCCACTGATAACTGAAATCAATGAACTTACTGTAATTGGAATTGATATTCCAAGTATTGTTTTTAATAACTCTTTATTTGATTTTCCTCTTTCAGGTGAAGGCATTGAGCCTTTTGTGTTAAGCCTATTATGCTTATAATACATAAGTAAATATACAAATGTTATCACAATTGCACAGGTTGTAGATAAATTACCAACTGCTGCCATAATATATGTATCTTTTCCAACACATGCATATACGAAAGTTATTGATAATACGCAATTTAAAAATTGCTCTAAGGTCTGTGATACACTTGTTGGTTTCATGTTTTGCTGTCCAGAGAAATACCCTCTATATACAGCTGACATTGCAACAAATACTATTGCAGGTGATAGTACTCTCATAACATGTGCAACATCTGGTACATTCAGAATGTTAGTTGCAATAAAGTCTGCTCCAAAGAACAAGCCAAATGAAAGTACAAAACCAACAGTAGTAAAGAACTTGAAGGCCACACTAAATATACGCTGTGCTCCTTTAGTATCTCCTATAGCTATTCTTTCTGAAACAAGTTTCGAAATAACGCTTGGTATTCCTATTGATGAAAGAGTAAGTAATAATGCATATATTTGATAGCCTGCTGAATAATAGCCCAGCCCTGTGTCTCCAAATCCTGGTACATTTGTTATTACAAGTTTATATATTAATCCTAATACTTTTATGAGTAATTGTGAAAAGATTAAAATGGCAACATTTTTCATAAAAGAATTGGCTGTTTTCTTCAATCTTTTTCCCTTCAAAATTTTTTCTCCTTTTTGAACTTTAGGGACACTCCTCTTTGTTCAAGTTTTTAAACTTTTTGGAGTGTCCCTTTTGTTCAACTCCCGAATTAAATATTAAACTTTGGCATCATACCTATTTTATTAGGTGTATGCTCTGGAAGCTGATAAATGTCATGGCCTGGGAATTCATTTCCTTCTACAAATATTGGTCCTTCTGGAGTAAAGCATACATCCCAGCCTATATACCCCATCTGTGGAACAACTTTCGCTGCTTCCTTACACATATTTATAGCCTTATCCCAATCAGGAAATTTAAAGCCTTTTATTCTAGCCCCAGTCTGAGGATGTGTTTCATATAAATTCTTCTTTTTATCTATGGCTCTGTCCATTACCTCTCCAGTAACTTCGTTTACAGGTGCAACCATTCCTCCACTATTAAAATTGTCTACAAATTTTCCATTTCCAATTCTGAAGTATGCACAAATAACATGTGGTACACCAGCCTTTAAAATGGTAACAACTCTTACTGTATTTATTGCATCTGGATAAATTTTGCTAACTTCAGGATGTTGCTTAATGATTTCTTCAAGTTCAAAGTTATTGTTTCCTTCTGTTAATTTATTATATACCTCCTCTAATGAACTATAATCTTTTACATTAATTTTTTCAATTCCATGACCACACCCACCATCAATTGGTTTTGCCATGAACTCATTATGTCTTTCCATAAACGCAATAACACTATCTTTGGGTGTATCTTTTATTTTTATCCAATCTCTTTTTATATAATCCCTAAATAAAGTGTTAAACTCGTCTTTATTTTCAAAAATGTGAAAATATGATCTATCATTATATTTCGCAACTATTGCATTATTCCTTCCACGGGTAAGATATGTGTCCCTTTGTTTGGCATTTAAATTATACATTTCAAATAAATCATAATCCATATATCCGGCTCCATATTTTCGAGCACATCTTATCATATCAAAAAATAAATATATTTTTGATTTTCCTGTTTTCTTATGGATAGAATCAATTTTATCAAACATTGCTTTTTTATCCATAGTTTTTAATCTTTTAAACATATACTTTATATTACCCATGTTTTCCTCCATTAATCTTAGGTTGTTTATCAATATTGCTAAGATAAATTAAAATTCAATTTTTTCTTGTAGCCAATTCTCAAGTTCATCAATTTTTACTCTAACTTGCTCCATAGTATCTCTATCTCTAATTGTTACAGACTCATCTTGAATAGTGTCAAAATCTATTGTAACACAATATGGTGTACCTATTTCATCTTCTCTTCTATATCTTTTTCCTATACTTCCTGCCTCATCATAGTCACACATAAACTTTTTAGATAATTTGCCATACACTTCTTCAGCTTTTTCACTTAACTTTTTAGAAAGTGGAAGCACAGCCACTTTATATGGTGCTAAGGCTGGATGTAGATGTAATACTGTTCTAACATCTCCTTCTGCAATTTCCTCTTCATCATAGCTATTGCACAAGAAGGCTAATGCGACTCTATCACATCCAAGTGATGGTTCTATACAGTATGGTATATATTTTTCATTTGTCTCTGGGTCTAAATATGTCATGTCCTCTTTTGAATGTTCCATATGTTGTTTTAAATCATAATCTGTTCTATCAGCAATTCCCCATAATTCACCCCATCCAAATGGAAATGCAAATTCAATGTCTGTTGTAGCAGCACTATAAAATACTAGTTCCTCTTTCGAATGATCTCTTAAACGAATATTATCTTTCTTCATGCCTAATTCTACAAGCCAATTCTCGCAAAATTCTTTCCAATATTTATGCCATTCTAAATCTGTACCAGGCTTACAGAAAAATTCTAGTTCCATTTGCTCAAATTCACGTGTTCTAAAGGTGAAATTTCCAGGAGTAATTTCATTCCTAAAAGCTTTTCCTATTTGTGCAATTCCCATTGGTAATTTTCTTCTAGTGGTACGCATTACATTTTTGAAATTTACAAATATACCTTGTGCTGTTTCTGGTCTTAAATATATTTCAGCTTTTGAATCTTCAGTAACACCTTGGAAAGTTTTAAACATAAGATTAAATTTACGTATATCTGTAAAATTCTCTTTTCCACAATTAGGACAAGGAATATGATTTTCTTTTATAAAATTAATCATTTGCTCATCGCTCATACCATCTGCAATCATGTCTTTTCCTTGTTCATGAGCCCATTCTTCTATTAATTTATCTGCTCTGTGCCTGGTTTTACACTCTTTGCAATCTATTAATGGGTCAGAAAAGCCACTTACATGTCCTGAAGCCACCCAAACTTCAGGATTCATAAGTATTGCTGCATCTAATCCTACATTATATTTGCTTTCTTGAACAAATTTTTTCATCCATGCTTTTTTTATATTGTTTTTCAATTCTACTCCTAAAGGTCCATAATCCCATGTATTTGCTAAGCCACCGTATATATCTGAACCTGGATATACATATCCTCTATTTTTACATAATCCCACTATTTTATCCATTGTCAATTTTTCCATTGCACTCTCTCCTTATTACTGTTTTCATTTGTAAATTTTATCAATATATCAATTAAAAGTCAAGTACGAAAGTTATCCACAGACATATTTCTACTTTTTTATATTTATATCAAAATTTAAATTTATTTTGCGACATTATGTTACATTGTTATTGGTATTTTTTACCATCTGCAAAATTGCTCACATGTGGATAATGTGGATAACTCTGTGAATAACTCAAAATAGTGGGTTCTATTTTCGAGTTTTCCACAGAAAATATTTTAAAGATTTTATGAAAACTAGTTTTTAGGGATTTTTTAAATTTACTGAAGGTATTATGTAATATAAAGTCGAGACTTTAAAAGCAATAAAATATGAGCAGATATTCAAGTTGTATACTGACTATCTGCTCTATAATCTCATCCAAATAAACTCATTTGATTGCTTTGACTCATACCTTTCAAGCATCCAACCTTTTCTAGCAATTCAATTACAGATTTTCCTATTTTAGAACGTATTTTCATATCATCTATCGACATGAATTTGCCATCTTTTTTTGCCATATCAATTCCCTCTGCTGCAACAGTTCCAAGTCCCGGTATACTATTTAATGGTGGACGTATTCCATCTTCCTCTACTAAAAATTTAGTTGCATGTGATTTGTATAAGTCTATTGGTAGGAATTTAATTCCTCTTTCATACATTTCTAGCACTAATTCTAGTATTGCATACATATTCTTATCTTTTGTAGTAGCACTATTTCCTGCTAAATCAATTTCTTTCATTTTGTTTAATACTTTTTCTTTTCCATAACACATAATATCGCTATCAAATTCATCTGCCCTTATTGTAAAGTATGCTGCATAATATGCTTTTGGCTGATGTACCTTAAACCATGCTATTCTAAATGCGTTGGTTACGTATGCTGCTGCGTGTGCTTTTGGGAACATATATTTTATTTTTTCACATGATTTAATATACCATTCAGGCACCTCATGTTCTTTCATAACACTTACAAATTCTGCCCATTTTTCTGGATCTTTTAGTGCTTTACCTTTACGCACAGTTTCCATTATTTTGAAGGCTTTATTTGGTGGTACTCCTTTTTTTATAAGGTAAATCATAATATCATCACGGCAACATATTGCCTCATTCAAGGTTACAGTTC
>CALXWU010000045.1 GCA_944392505.1 uncultured Clostridia bacterium
ATATTTTATTTCTTGCTCTTGAGCTTTTTACAAATTTTAGCCAATCTCTACTTGGTCCTTTTGATTGGTCTGATGTTATTATTTCTACAATATCTCCATTTTTTAGTTTTGTTACAATTGGCATCATTTTACTATTTATTTTACAGCCTACCATACGATTTCCTATTTGCTCATGTATTTGATAAGCAAAATCGATTGGTGTAGAGCCTTTGGGAAGTACTTTTATAGCACCTTTTGGAGTGAAAATATATACTTCATCTTCAAATAGTTCTTTTTTTAGTGTTGCCATAAAATCTTCTGGATCCTGCATTTCACTCTGCCATTCCAATGTTTCTCTAACCCATGCAAGCTTATCATCTTCAACTTTTACGTTTGCCTTTTTCCCACTTAAAAAGCTTGACTCTTTGTAAGCCCAGTGTGCGGCAATACCATATTCAGCTACTCTATGCATATCCCAGGTACGGATTTGAACTTCAAATGGAGTTCCTTTTGGTCCAATTAAAGTTGTATGTAATGACTGATACATATTTGGTTTTGGAACTGCTATATAGTCTTTAAATCTTCCTGGCATAGGGTTATATAAATCATGAACCACTCCTAGAGAAGCGTAACAATCTTTTACAGAATTTACAATGATTCTAAGCGCAAATAAATCATATATTTGATCTAAGGTTACATTATCTCTTTTCATCTTCTTATAAATACTGTATAAATGTTTTGCTCTTCCTGTAACCTCCGCTTCAATTTTTTGTTTCTTTAGAGCATCCTTTATTTGATCCATAATTAGCTCAATAAATTTTAATCTTTCTTCTCTTTTTTTATCTATTCCTTCAACAATTTCCCTATAATCTTCTGGATATAAATACTTAAAGGCTAAATCTTCCAATTCCCATTTTAAAGAATATACACCCAGCCTATTTGCAAGCGGTGCATAAAGCTCCATGGTTTCTTTTGCATTTGCAATTTGTCTGTCACGTGTTAGATATTTAAGTGTTCTCATATTATGAAGTCTATCTGCAAGTTTTATTAAAATTACACGAATATCTTTACCCATTGCCAAGAACATTTTTCTATAATTCTCAACTTGTTGTTCTTCTACACTGGCATATTGTAATTTGCTAAGTTTTGTAACTCCATCTACCATGTATGCTACTTCTTCATTGAACTCTTTTACTAAATCCTCATATGTAGTATCTGTATCTTCTAAAACATCATGCAAAAGAGCAGCACAAATAGTATTATCATCCATTCCCAATTCTGCCAGTATATATGCCACTTGAACTGGATGAATAATGTATGGTTCTCCAGATTTTCTTAATTGGTCTCCGTGTTTAGTTTTAGCATAATCATATGCTTTTTGGATAATCTTAGTATCACGTCTGCCTTTTCTTTTCTTTACTACCGATAAAATATCTTCAATTCCTACTTCTTTATATTCTGACATACGTGCCTCCCCCCTTTAATATGATTTACGCATATCTTTTAAAATAATTTGAATACTTTCCATTCCATTAAAGGAATTTATATCTAAATTTCCTACAATATCTACTTTATCATCAATTAAATATTCTTCTGCCAATTCTCCCATATTGAAGCCTATTGCATTTATCATATAATTGTCATCTTTTAAAGTTAATCTTAGATGTTTACCGTCTGATAATGATCTAATTGAATTTATTTTTAAGTTTCTGAACATAAATAATGGCATTTTATTTGCTTCGCCATATGGTTCTAGAAGTTTTAGGCTTTTCACACTGTCTATGTCTACATTTTTCAATGATAATTCGCTATCAACATTTATTACTGGTACTATTTTATCAATTTCTAAGCTTTTAGCATATTCTTCAAACTCTTCTTTAAACTTTTCAAATTTTTCTTTTTTTAGAGTAATGCCTACTGCCATAGAATGTCCACCAAATTTTTCTAAATTTTTGCTACATTTCATTAAAGCTTCATGTAAATCAAATCCTGGTATACTTCTGCCTGAGCCTTTACCATCTTCTCCTTCAAAACAAATTAATATTGAAGGTTTGAAGTACATTTCTGTTACTTTAGATGCGACAATTCCAATTATTCCATGATGCCATCCTTCGCTTCCAACAACTATACATGTATTATCTTTTTCATTCTTTTCTATCTTTTCAGTGGCTTCATCAAATATTTTTTTCTCTATAGTTTGTCTTTCTAAATTGTATTCATTTAGTTTTAAAGCAAGTTTTTTTGCTTCAGCAAAATCCTTTGATAAAAATAGCTCTAAAGCAACCTGCTCATCTCCCATTCTTCCACATGCATTAATTCGTGGTGCTAAACCAAAGGATACAGCTGTAGAATCAATGTTAGTAAATCCAATCACTTCTAATAAGGCTTTTAAACCAATGTTTCTTGTCTGCGCTATTAGTTTTAAACCAAGTTTTGCAATTACTCTATTTTCATCTACTAATGGCACTATGTCTGAAATTGTTCCTATACATACAATATCTAAATATTTCAAAAATTGTTTTTCATCTAGATTTAATTTCATAGATATTGCTTGAATTAATTTAAATACAACACCTACTCCTGCAAGTTGATTAAATGGATACTTGTTATCTTTCCTTTTTGCATCAACAACAGCCATAGCATTCGGTAAGGTATCTGCCGGTTCATGATGATCTGTAATTAAGGTTTCAATTCCTAAGGAATTTGCATAATCTACTTCATCTATTCCAGATATTCCGCAATCAACTGTTATAACTAACCTATATCCATCATCATATATTTTCTTTATAGCTTCTTTGTTTAAGCCATAGCCTTCATCCAGTCTGTTTGGTATATACGAAGATACTTCCAGTCCTCTTTCTTCTAAGAAACTTTTTAGCACGGTTATACTTGTAATTCCGTCTGCATCATAATCTCCATATATCATTATTTTTTCTTTACCCTCTATAGCTTTTAAAATCCTATCAACTATAATTTCCATATCTGGCATTAAAAATGGGTCGTGGAAATCTTTTCTTGTAGGATTCATGAATAAATCTATATCTTCCTTTTCAGTTAGGTTTTTATTAACTAAAATTCTTGCTAAGATTTCATTTAAGTCGTATTTTTTTATCAGTTCATCTACTTTATTACTATCAGGCTGATAACATTCCCACTTTTTGTTCATTAATTTCTCCTTAAAATTTACAATATACTATTTATTTTACTACAAATTAGTTTTTTTTAAAAGGGTTTTATGAAAAAAAAGCACATAAGTGCTTTTCTAAAATACAATTGCAATAACTGAAAGTAAAATAATCTTGATTAATGTTCCAGATACTAGTACAAACTCAGTTAATGGAATTCCTATTCTGTTTATTCTGTCATAATTATCTACTAATGTTTTTATATCTTCATCTGATATTTTATCATCTTTCTTTTTATATTCCTCCATATATTCTTTAGCCACATACATTGCTTTACTCATAGCTTCATTTTCTAAATGTCCTCTTACTACACAATATATAAGACTAAGGAAAATGTATATTAATATGTATATTTGGTTATCTCCCACATTGAAGAATATTAAAAAAATTGATGCAACAAAATATATTAAAAATATATTGGAAAATATGAAATTAAACATGAGTATAGTTCGATTTTGTACTGAATGTAGGCATTCATGTGCAATAGTTTGTATTCTAGCAAATGTATCCTTCATATTTGCAATAATTATTTTGTTTGTAACAGCTATGTATAAACTAGTTTTTGTCTCATTATCTTCTTCAATTTTTACATCGGTATTGTTTAGTTTTTTCAGAATATCTTCACAAATTTCTTTATTCTCTGGAAATTTGTTAGCGATATTATTTAGTTTTTTATCATATGCTATCTTTTTTACTTTCTTTATATCTTTTATTCGTATGTTTAATCCTATTTTTAATAAAATAATTGTTATTATACTTGCTACTATTATTAATATATATTCCATTTTAGTTCTTCCTTTCTTCTTTCACATTTATTTTTTATTATATAGATCATTTTTTCTTTTGTCTATTAGTTAATTTTTTACACAAAAAGCTTTTGGTATACTTATAAAAGCATATCAAAAGCCTAATAACAACTACTTTTCCACATTATATCAACAAAAACTGTTTTTATAGTACATCTCTTATTGCTTCAGCTATAATTTTATTTACATCAGCTATCATAACATTGAATTTGACTTCTAAATCAAAATATTCTTTAATTTGCTTATCTTGTACTAGCATTGTATACATTTCTTCTAATTTCTTCGTTTTTTCTTCGTCTTTGCCTTCTCCAGTATATTGCATTAACTGTACATCATATCTAAGCTTTTCAAATTCTTCTATTTTATTTTTTAAATCTGGATTTGACATCACTTCATTTTTTAATTTTTTGTATGTTTTATACTCTTCTGACTCTTGAATTTCATATGCTAATCTATTAGCTGTATCATAAACATTCATCTTTAACTCTCCTAATCAATTTTGATTAATATCTTTATAGACTTTTTAAGGTCTGTCCCAAAAACGAACAACTATGTGGTTTTAACGCCTGTCCCCAAAAGCGACATTATGCGTAAGCATGTTTCTTTTTGAAACTTAATAAGTTCGTAATTTCCTTTTCCGTATTTTTGGCTTTGTTTGCCTTTTGTGCTTTTTCTTGCGCAATTTGCTGTGCCTGTCTTTCTGCCATTGTTTTGCATATTGCTTTTTCGTATATGTAGTGTGTTTCTTGTGCTATTTTATTCCAATTAAATTCTTCTTTTACTTTTGCTTTCGCTCTTTTTGAAACATTTGCTGCAAGTTGTGCATCATACAAAAGACTTAAAACTGAATCTGCTATTGAATTCGGATTTCCTGCATAGCTTTTCATTCCATCTACTCTATGCTCTATGATTTCATTTAAGCCACCTATATCTGATACTACAGTTGGTACTCCTGCAAGCATTGCTTCTAAAGCCACAATTCCAAATGGTTCATATGTACTTGGGAATACTGCAACATCCGCACATTTATACATTTTTTGTACCTGTTTAGAATTTAAGTATCCTGTAAAATATACTTTATCTGCTAAGCCCATATTTTGTGCTTGTCCTTTTAATTCCTCTAGCATTCCACCTTTTCCAGCTATTATTAGTTTAGCATCATGATAGTTTGCAAGTATTTTTGGCATTGCAGATATTAAATGTTGTACACCTTTTTCATATACTAATCTTCCAACATAAAGGATTATTTTTTCATTATCCATTGCATATTGTCTTCTAAAGTCATAATCCCTATCTATTCCAGTAAAATTATTTAGATTAATTCCATTTGGAACTACATTTATTTTATCAAACGGAAGTCCAAATAGTCCTTGTACATGACCTTTCATATAATTGCTATTAACTATAACCTCTGTCGATTCATATGTTAGTAGCCACTCTGTGTCATTAATATATCTTTGTGTTTCATCATGTATTCCCGAATTTCTTCCAGCTTCTGTTGCATGTATTGTAGATACTACTGGTATATCAAATGAATTTTTTAGAGTTTTAGCAGCATTAGCAACTAACCAATCATGTGCATGTATTACATCAAATTTTCCATTTTTATTCATTAACTCTGTAGCTTTAGCAATTAAATTAAAGTTAAGTTGCATAATCCAATCTATAAAATTATTTGGATGTATCATATAATTATCTACTCTATATACTTCTACTCCTTTATCGTTTTCATAATAAGGAACATCTCCATCTTTATATGTTACTACTGTAACCTCATGTCCATCTTTTATTAATCTTTTCGATAAATCATTGACTACTCTAGCGATTCCGCCTACTATTCTTGGTGGATATTCCCATGTCAACATTAATATTTTCATCGGTAATGACCCCTTTCGCTTTTTCTTTTGATTATTCTAATTTTTACCAAATATATTGTATACAAAAAAAAAACAAAAGTAAACATTTTTTGATAAAATTTTAAATATTTATTTTACATTATTTCAACTTTATGTTACAATTTTTTTGTCGTAATAAAACTATGTTTTAATGAAATTTTTTTATTACATAACATGTGAATTATAGATATAACATATAAAGGGGAAAACAAATGAGTATATTAAATAAAACAATTGATTTAAGTAAAGTCTATGATAACAAATTTATCAAAATAGTAATAAACATTTTATTCTGTTTATCTACGGCATGTTTAACAAAAATATTAATAGTACAAAAATTTTCTACACCTATTTTAGATATAGCACTACCTTGCCTATCTTTTTTGATTATGCTATTTGTTTGTTTTAAATTTGATTTCTTGAAAAAGACTTATACAAATAAGCATATCCATTATGCAAAATCAAATACTATTATTTTAATTATTAGTGCTATTTTAGGGGCGTATGTTTTATATAATATATATTTTTTTACTAATGAATACATTAAGGCGCCACCTAGTTTGCTTGCCACACTTGTTGCAATTTTTGCAACAATTACGTTTCTTTACTGGTTTTATACAAAACTATGGTATTATTTAAAATTATTTTTCAAGTCTTTAGATAAAATGGAGAAGAACTTTTTAATTATAGCTACTTGTGTTTTTTCTGTAGCAATAATTATTATATATAACCTTACTAGTGTGTTCACTGCTGCACACATAGCCGAGGAGGATAAAAAATATATATTAACTTATTCTGAAGAAAATGAACAAGCTTTGGCAATGGGGCAATTGATGAAAGATGATGTTTATAGTGTTATCTGTGGAAATCTTTTATTTACCGCAGACACTCAATTTATTATAGGCACAGATGCATATAATCACATAAATGCTAAAGAGAATGATATTAGGCAACCTCTTTTTGGGCTTTTCGCATTGCCATACACTATAGCTCCAAAGTTAATCTCAGATATCACTTTTGAAGAAATATATCCATTTCTAATAGCCCTTGTGCAAGGCTTCCTAGTATTTGTTACCATCATTTTACTAGAGAAAATGATGAAATTACAAGGAATTACACGATTACTTTTCATGCTATTTCTAACTTTCACATATCCTACTATGCTATTTCTAGTAAATATGGAACAATATGTAATACATGTGTTTTATTTGGTATTATTTATCTATATGGTTATTAATAAGATTAAAGATAAAGACCTGCTTTATATCCTGGCCACTGGCACTTTAGTAACTACTGGACTTCTGTTCCCCCTTCTTGGAGAGAGAAAGAATTTTAAAGAAAGTATTAAAAATATATTTTTCACATTTTTGAAATTTGCTGCAATTTTAATTATCTCAGGTAAAATTATTTTATATACACCTGAGCAATTAAAAGGACAGATTGATAATTTATCGATTTATACTAGCAGTGCATCTGAAGCTATAGATTATGCAACTCAAGCAAATATGTATACCAATTTTGCTTTTAATACAGTTATTGCTCCTCAAATAAAATCCGAAGAAGGCTTACTTGCAAGTAAAGTTATGGTTAGAGATAAACTAACGGTTCGTATTGTTGCATATAATTATAAGGTACAACAAACAGAAAATACATCTACAAATGTTTTTGGATTACTAATTTTAGTAATGGTAGTTTTAGGCTTTATATTCAACAGAAAAGATGCTTTTTGCAAAATATGTTTTACTTGGGTATTATTCTCGGTATTTCTTTTGTTAATAGTAGGTTATGGTGCAAGTGAAAATGGATTTATACTATATTCATACTACTTTTCTTGGGCATTTGTATGTTTAATATTCAGATTATTTGAACTATTATTAAAGAAATGGCCAAAAATAAAAAATACAATTTATACTGTGGCAATAATACCAATGGCAATTATAAATTTTTACGGAATATATCAATTAATAATATTTGGTATACAGTATTATATATAAATTATACACATTAATAATCCAAGGCACATATAGGCAAGTTACATAAAGTCACTTGCCTTTTTTCATATAATATAGTATAATATAATTTGTATTTGGGGATGTATTTGGTTTCGACAATAATTCTGAAGTATGAATAGCGAGTAGTGGATGGTCGCTTTGGCCACTATAAAAAAGCGAATATTAAATATAAACGCTGATAATAGAGAATTAGCTTACGCTGCTTAATTTTAGCGGCACGTCTTTCTTAGACTTCCTACGGTTTAAGATAAGGCGACAAATTAGTAGGAAACAAATTTATCCAACTCCATTAGGATAAATGGTAATTTAATGGATACCTAAAATTTAAATTTGTTTGTTAGTTTATATTTAGGGAATTTTTTAACAAACTGCACTCGGAGAAGTTTATATGGATGGGTTACTGGACAGGAGTTCGACTCTCCTCATCTCCACCAAATAATACTATACAAATATAATTACTAATTTTTTAATATCACATATTGACTATTACCTTTTAAATATGGTATAAATATATATGTTAATGTTTTTTGGCCCCTTGGTCAAGCGGTTAAGACGCAGCCCTCTCAAGGCTGAATCATGGGTTCGATTCCCGTAGGGGTCAC
>CALXWU010000046.1 GCA_944392505.1 uncultured Clostridia bacterium
TATAAAAAGAGTTAGTGTTATTGAAAAGAAAACATTAAGAAATAACATGATTAAATCTGAATATAAAACAGCTATAAAAAGATTTGATGAAGCTATTGCAAATAATAATGTTGAAGAGGCTACAAAATTATTCTCAGTAGCTACTAAGAAAATAGATCAAGCTTGCACTAAAGGTGTTATTGTAAAGAATACAGCTGCAAGAAAGAAATCTGCTTTAGCTAAAAAGTTAAATGCTGCAAATGCATAAATGGTAGAAAATTGTGCACAGTTTTTTATCTAATATTTAAGTTGTAAAATTTGTTTTACAACTTATTTTTATTGGTCAAAATTTTATTGAGATAAATAATTAAATGTTATTTTTCTTTTGTACTTTTCCTTTAATCTTTTGATTGGAAAAAATTTCATTTGATTGCGGGTTGTTTTTATGTTAACATAGACTTATATTGCTGTTTATTTATATTTTGTACTTTAATTAAACCGTATATTTATATTACTTAATAAGTATTGACTCGAATTTTAAAATTTTATAAATATTTAACTTTATATAGTTTGGAGGAAATGTTATGAAAATAATGTTCTCAAAATTTAAAGAAATAAATAATTCTATACTTCAAGTAGCCTTTAGTGGCTTAAAGTTTTGCCTAGTTTTAGCTTTAATTGCTACATTTAGTTTAAGTTTATACCATTCTATACATAACTTAGATTTATTCATATTAGGAATTTCACTTTTAAAATCCGCCTTATTCTTTGCTGTATTTTTTGTAATATGTGCTATAGCTATAGACACCATAATAAAAAGCAACTAATAAATATACTAATTCTCAAAACAAATTTTTTGAAAAAGTTAATGTTAGTTGCTTTTATGTTTATGTTATAATTGCACCACTACTTAAAAGGTTCCTCCTTTCCAGAAGAAATATACTAATATTATTTATAAAGGGGTGAATATAGATTTTATAAAAGTATATGATTATAATTCGATCTAAGATTTTTTTGATTCTCTCTAATGATTTCTTATATTTTTAGAGCTTAAAAAATAGTTCCAGCAAAAAATAAACTTGGTGCAATTACATTTTATATTAAATCACAAATTATTACATTTTTCAAGAAAATTCGTTCGACACAATTCGACAGTAGTGGTAAATAAATGCAACTCCTTACAAATATTTTTACAGGATTTACTTACAAAAAAAACATATCTTAGAATAAGTATCCAACAATAAATGAATTATGTTTATTATTCTAAGATATGTTTTTTATACTATTTTTTCAATTCCTCTGCAAACATCTTATTAAGCATTTGTGGATTTGCTTTTCCCTTTGTTTCTTTCATTGCTTGACCGACTAAGAAACCGATTGCCTTATCTTTTCCAGCTTTATAATCTGCAACTGATTGAGGATTATTTGCTATAACTTTTTGTACTACTGCTTTTATAGCCCCTTCATCAGATATTTGAAGCCATCCTTTTTCTTTTATTATTTCTTCTGGATCTTTTGGATTTTCAAATAACTCCTCTACTACTTTCTTTCCTATAGCAGAGCTTATTGTTCCTTTTTCTATTAGCTCTACTAATTTTGCTAAATGTTCGGCTTTAAATGGTATACTATCTGGCTCCAATTCTTTCTCATTTAATATTCTTGATATATCAGAAAGCAACCAATTTGCTACTGCTTTAGCATTACCACAAATTTTTTCTGCTGCCTCGAACATATTTGATAGATATTTAGAGTTTGTTAAAAGTCTTGCATCTTTTTCCGATAATTTAAATTCTTCTATATACCTCGCTCTTCTACTTTCAGGCATCTCTGGTAAATTATTCTTAATATTCTCTATATATTCTTCTGAAAGACGAATTGCAACTAAATCTGGTTCTGGAAAATATCTATAATCTTGTGCATCTTCTTTATCCCTCATAGAAAATGTTTTTCCTGAGATGTCATCCCATCTTAGTGTTTCTTGTTCTATTTTTCCACCAGCTTCTATTACCTCTATCTGTCTTTCTGCCTCATATTCTATAGCTCTTGTAATTGCTCTAAAAGAGTTCATATTTTTCATTTCTGTTCTTGTTCCATATTCTTTTGCACCTTTTTCTCTTACAGAAACATTGACATCTGCTCTAAAAGATCCTTCTTGCATCTTGCAATCAGATACTTCAATATATTCAAGTATAGATTTTAATTTTTTTAAATATCTATCTACCTCTCCTACTGACCTTAAATCTGGTTCTGAAACTATCTCTATTAATGGTACTCCAGCTCTATTTAGATCTACTAAACTTCCTCCACCAAATTCATTATGATTTAATTTTCCTGCATCTTCTTCGATATGAATTCTTGTTATTCCTATTTTTTTTGGATTTCCCTCATCATCTTCAATTTCTATATATCCATGTTCGCATAATGGTTTATCATATTGTGATATTTGATATGATTTCGGTAAATCTGGATAGAAGTAATTTTTTCTATCGTTTTTGCTATTTCTTGATATTCCACAATTTGTTGCTAAGCCTGCCTTAACTGCATATTCTACAACTTTTTCATTTAATACTGGAAGAGTTCCCGGCATTGCCATACATATTGGGCATGTATGTGTATTTGGTGCTCCACCAAACTCAGTAGAACATGAGCAAAATATTTTTGTTTTTGTTGAAAGCTCTGCATGCACTTCTAGTCCCATTACTATTTCATAATCTTTACCTGACATTATATTTCCTCCTATTCTTATTTTTCAAAACCAGGTTTGTATTTTTCTCTAAATCTAAACTCCTGCTCGAATGTATATGCTGCATTTAAAATTTTCTCTTCTTCAAATTTATTTCCTATCAATTGCATTCCTATTGGCATGTTTTCACTATTTACTCCACAAGGAATTGATATTCCAGGAAGCCCCGCTATATTTACAGAAACTGTGCAAATATCTGCCAAATACATTTCGAGTGGGTTTTCTGCTCTAGTTCCCATTTCAAATGCTACTGTTGGTGAAGTTGGAGTTAATAACACATCATATTTTTCAAAGGCTTTATCAAATTCTTTTTTTACTAAAGTACGAACTTGCTGTGCTTTTTTATAATATGCATCATAATATCCAGAAGAAAGTACATAAGTACCAAGTATAATTCTTCTTTTAACTTCTGCTCCAAATCCTTCACTTCTTGAATTTCTATATAATTCTTTTAGATTTGTAAAGTTTTCTGTCCTATATCCATATCTTATTCCATCAAATCTGCCTAAGTTTGAACTTGCTTCAGCACAAGCTATAATGTAATATGTTGCTAAAGCATAATTTGCAATATCTAATGAAAATTCTTCTACTTCTGCACCTAATTTTTTATATGTTTCTATTGCTTCTTCTAGTTTTTGCTTTACTTCTTCATTTATTCCTTCTCCAAAATATTCTTTTGGAATTCCTATTTTCAATCCTTTTACATCATTTTTTAGTGCTTTTGTATAATCTTTTTTTGGAATATCTGATGAGGTTGTATCTTTTTCGTCATGTCCTGCAATAATGTTTAAAAGTATGGCTGCATCTGTAACATCTTTTGTAATTGGTCCAATTTGATCTAATGAAGATGCAAATGCTACTAAACCATATCTTGAAACCAAACCATATGTCGGTTTTAATCCGACCACTCCACAAAACGATGCTGGCTGACGAATCGAACCTCCAGTATCACTTCCAAGAGCCCATGGTACTAGTTCCGCTGCAACAGCTGCTGCACTACCTCCTGATGAACCGCCAGGAACACATTTTAAGTTCCAAGGATTTGAGGTTTTCTTAAAATATGAATACTCAGTAGATGCTCCCATTGCAAATTCATCCATATTTAATTTTCCTAAATCTATTAAATCCTCTAAAAGCAATTTTTCTGTAACAGTTGCATTATATGGAGAAATGAAATCTGCTAACATTTTAGAGCTACAGGTTGTCCTAATTCCTTTTGTACAAATATTATCTTTTATACCAATTGGAATTCCAGCTAAACTTGATTTCATCTCCCCTTTTTTTCTCTTATCATCTATTTCTTTTGACTTTTCTAAAGCCTCATCACATAAAGTTGTAACAAAGGCTCTCACATCTGCCTCTTTTTCTTTTATTCTATCTACATAAGCTTTTGTAATTTCTTCAGAAGTTAATTCATGGTTTGCTAATTTTTCTTGAAGCTCATGCACTGTTAAATTTGTAATATCCATTAAGTAAACCTCCTTCACTATTGTATAACTTTTGGTATCTTAAACATATTTCTTTCTTGCTCTTTTGCATTTTGTAACAATGCTTTATTATCCTCAAATACCTTCACTTCATCTTTTCTAAATACATTACATCTGTCATTTTCACCAATAGTCTCTTCTAATCCTTCTGTATTTACATTATTTACAACGTTAGCAAAATTCAAAATATCTCGTAAGTTATTTAGGTAATTGTCTAACTCTTCATCTTTTATATTTAAATTAGCTAGTTTTGCAATATGCAATAGTTCTTCTTTGCTTACATCTGCCATATCTCTTCATTCCTTTCAAAATCAATATTAACAATTATACATAGTTTTTACAAAAATTACAAGCTTTTTGATTAACTCTTGCTATATAAAAATCCGGATTATATTTAACGACTATTAAGAAATACATAATTATGAAGGTTGTGAATAAAAAAAGTCAGTATCTGAGATACTGAGCTTTACTATACATTTATATTAATTTTTTTATGTATTGAAATATTTCTTCATGTATATCATCTATTGTTCTTATTTCATCATTATTTACACATTTTATTTCACACCAATTATATTTTTTTACTAATTTACATGCTTCATTATATGCATCTTCTAAATGTTGCTTATTCTTTTCATGTATATCTTTTTTTTCTTCATGAGTTATCTTATTTGCTCTATCTTGCATCAATTTTTGAGAGTATTGAATTGGCATATTTAAGAAAAACACTTGTGTTGGTATTGGCAACTCATACAAATTAAATTCAAAATCCCACAACCAATTTAAAAATTTTTCTCTTTCTTTATCATCTTTTATTTTTCCCGCCTGATGTACCATATTAGCTGTAGTATACCTATCCGCTAAAATTATTCCACCATTATTATAATAATCTTCATATCCTTTTTTAAATGTGGCATATCTATCTACTGCATAAAAAGTTGAAGCAATATATGGGCTTATTTTTTGTGGATCATCTCCAAATTCTCCCTTTAAGTACATTTTTACAAGTGCTGAAGAGTCACTATCATAATTTGGGAAGCTTACAGCTCTATAATCTATTCCTTCCTTGTCAAACCTTTCTTTCAATTTTTGAATTTGAGTTTGTTTACCGCTTCCATCTGTTCCATCAATTACAAATAACTTTCCTGGTTTCATTTTTCCTCCTTATTATGCTAACTTATGAAAATTAGGGACAATCTCCTTTTTCATTTTTTACTAAAACATATATTTTTTTATAAATTTTCTAACTGTATGCCAATACTTTTCTGGATCAATTAGCTGGGCTTCTGCATGCCCTGCAGCTTTTATAACGAGTTTTTCTTTCTTACAATTTGCTGCCTCATACAATTTATCCAGCATATCGAAGGGTACAAATTGATCTTTATTCCCATGAATAAATAATGTTGGTGTAACTGATTTCTTTAATTGTTTAATACTAGACGCTTTTTTTAGTGAATATCCTGCTCTTATTTTTGTAATAAAATTTGCGTTATATAATGCAGGAAATGTAGGCATATGGAACAAATATTTTAATTCATATGCAAATTCATCCCAAGCAGATGTATAACCACAATCTTCAATTACCATTCTAACATTACTTGGCAATTTTTCTCCACTAGTCATCATTACTGTAGCGGCACCCATAGAAATACCATAAAGTATAATTTTGATATTTCCATATGTAGCAATAAGATAATCAATCCACCCCATTATATCTAATCTGTCTTTCCAGCCCATACCTATATATTTACCATCACTTTTTCCATGTGCTTGCAAATCTGGAATTAAGACATTATATCCATATTCTAAAAACCTTTTTGCTGCTGGAACCATAAAATATCCTGAATCTGTGTATCCATGTACGGCAATAACCCAAATTTTTGATTCCTTTTTGTTTCTTATTTCTGCACTATATAAATTTAATTTCTTATTTTGAATATATACATCCTTCGCATTTTCTTCAAGCCACTTTTCATTTTCTATTTTCATTTGAGCTTTAATTTCATCAATTTCAGGATTAAATATAATTGACTTTGATGTTTTAGGATTTAATGCCAAATTGAATAAGAAATTTCCTGTTATAAATCCAGCAATTAGAAATATGCAAATTAGAACAATCAATACTATTATCATAAACTTTTCCTTTTCATAAACTTTTTCAAATTATATATTAAAAATAATCTTTTTGCAATGATTTAGATTATTAATTTTGCATAAACCCTGACTTTTTTGAATAAAATGAAGTGTAACCTATAATAACCCTGTCAAACATAAAAAAGCACCTTTGCAAATTGCATAGGTGCTTTCTTCTTATACATTCTTACTTAGCAACAAGTAATATACTTGTTTACTACGTGAGCATTAGACTGTAGGTCGTAACCAAGAACTCTTCGATTTTGGGATATCCTCTTCTTTCTATTGCATCATGGAACCACTCTCTTGCAAGTGGAGTAGGTTTTTTTAAAGCTAGTTTAATAACTTCTGTAATACTGTTATGCAGAGTTCCATATTTAACGTTGTTCCTTTCTTGAAGCACATCAAATATGTTATTATGCAATACGGTGTACCCATCTCCTTCTTCTAGGCAGTATTTTAAAGCATCTTTAATGTAATATGTACCTTTTCTAGCCAATGAGAACCCTAGATCTATTAACATTTCTGTTAGTATTTTATCTGCATTCTCTTTGCTATATAAATAGTTATCATAGCTTAATGCTTTATTAACCACCTCTCTAAACAATAGTGCAATATCATCTTCTGTCCACCCCATTTCTTTTAGTTCTAGTAGTTTACTGTACCGCTCAAACATTAATACTCCTCCTTAAAAATAGAATGTAATATTATTATATCATTATTTTCAAATTATGCAAAGCTATAAAAAATTGGGGTTTTCCCCAATTTTTCATTAATTTCCATAATAACTATCTATTAGAATTTGTTTTAATTCACTTACAAGTGGTACTCTTGGATTAGCTGTTGTACATTGATCCTCAAATGCTCTATCTGCAAGCATATCTACTTTTGCCATAAATTCTGCTTCATCTATTCCAGCTTCTTTAAAGCTTCTCTCTATTCCTAGATCGGCATTTAATTTTTTAATCTCATTAATTAATGAATTTACTCCTTCTTCGTTTGTATATGCTGGGAAGTTCATTCTTCTTGATAGGTCAGCATATTTTTGGTCTGCAATAAAATACTCATATTTTGGGAATGATACAAATTTTGTTGGTTTACTACTATTGTATCTTATTACATATGGTAATAAAATTGCATTTATTCTACCATGTGCCATATGAAATTCTGCACCTATCTTATGTGCTAAAGAGTGATTTATTCCCAAGAAAGCATTTGTAAATGCCATACCAGCTATGGTACTCGCATTATGCATATGTTCTCTTGCTTCTTTGTTATCTCCTTGGTTGTATGCTTCTCTTAAGTTTTTGAATACTAACTCGACAGCTTTTTCTGCCAATCCATCTGTAAAATCTGATGCCATGTTAGAAACATAAGCCTCTATCGCATGTGTTAATACGTCCATACCTGTGTCTGCTGTGATTCTCTTAGGCAAGCTCATTACCAAATCTGGATCTATAATTGCAACATCAGGTGTTAGCTCATAATCTGCCAATGGATATTTTTTATTTATTTTTTTATCAGTAAGTACTGCAAAGGATGTAACCTCTGAACCAGTTCCTGAAGTTGTAGGTATTGCTACAAATTTTGCTTTCTCTCCAAGTTTTGGAAATTTGTAGGTACGTTTTCTAATATCCATAAATTTCAATTTAAGTCCTTCAACATCTGCATCTGGATGCTCATAAAATAGCCACATTCCTTTTGCAGCATCTATTGGGCTTCCACCACCGACTGCAATAATTACATCAGGTTTAAATTCATTCATCATTTGAACGCCTTTATTGATGGTATCAAATGATGGATCTGATTCTACATCTGAAAATATTTCAGAATGAACATATTCATGTCTTTTTCTTAGGTGATATAATATTTTGTCTATATATCCTAACTCTACCATTGATGGATCTGTTACAATAAATGCTCTTGTAATATCTGGCATTTTTTCTAAATATCCTATTGAGCCTGCTTCAAAATATATTTTTTCTGGAACTTTAAACCATTGCATATTAAC
>CALXWU010000047.1 GCA_944392505.1 uncultured Clostridia bacterium
TGCTTATTTGTCATGCAATAATTTATTTTTAATTTTTTTACCAAAAACTATTGACATTCATATAGTTAGTCTATTTAGTTTTTACTTATATTATCATAAAAGCAGATAATTAACAACTAATCATCTGCTCTGTATTTATATTATTCGTAAAGTCTAATTACTTGATATTGAATATTCTCTGCATTATCTATATAACAAATTGAAATACCCTTTCCATTGTTAGATGTTTCTCCAGCAGTTGATAATTGTTTTGCTTCTTCTAATAAAGTATTGATTTCTTCATCTGTAATACTCTCATTATTTGCTTTTATTAGATACTTAACATATTCCTCGCTATTTGCTTCGTATTGACCACCCTTATCAACGAATAAAAACATGTAATCTACAATTTCTTTTGTAGGATCATTATTAAAGTCTTGAGGAACAACAACTAAATAAATTCCTTCAAATAAGCCATACCAATACTTGTTATCATCTATGGTTAAGTAATCAGTTGATGCTGGATTTAAGGATGAATTATTATCCATTACTTGTGTATTAAATTTTGCGACCAATACATCAACAGTTTCTTGGCTAACAGTACCATAATTTTCTATTGTATTTTGAAGTTCTTGCTCTTTCTCTTCTATATTTTTATCTAAAAAATATGTAACTGCAAAATACACTCCTATACTTACTAAAATAATTATAATATCATAAATAACAGTAATTATCAATATAAGCGCTCTAATTAAATTATGATTTATCTCAGTCCTATTATGATACCTCATTAGTCATTACATCATCTAAGTTATTAACTTCTTCCCCATTACCAATTTCATTAATTATATTTCCAGTTTCTTGGGGTATTACATCATTTACTTGATTTTCTTGCTCTTCTTCTGTAGTTTCATTTACAATATTTTCTTCTATTACCTCATTTTCTACTTCTTTACTTGCCTCTGTATTAGTCTCCTTGACTTCTTCATTAACATTTTGAATAATATTTTCTTCTTTATCAGGCTCTAACTCCAAGTCTTCTTCTGTGTCAATATATACTTGTGTAGAATTTGTTTCTTCCTCTTCTCTATTTACTGTTAATTTTCCACCAGAATGTTTAGTACACTCATCAGGCACTGTGCATAATAGGAAATATTCTACATAAGTATCCGTGCAACCTGTTTTTGCAACCCTTCCTGTAGCTGCACAAACATATTGAACTGAAATACTACTTGGTTGTCTAAAGGTTGCTCTTGATAGTCCATTGTGCACGTTTCTCATAACATTTGCCCATATAATTCCTGCAGGATTTTGATTATTAAAAAATATACTTTCATTTTGGTCAAATCCGAACCAAGTAACAGCTGTATAATATGAAGTAAATCCACATAACCACTTATCATAGTTATCATCTGTTGTTCCAGTTTTCGCTGCGACATCTATTCCTGATATAGAGCAATATGTTGCTGTTCCATGTGAACCCTCAACTGGTTGTTTCAACAATTCTTTTAAAACAAATGCCACTTGTTCAGAAAACACCCTTCTTGTCTCTTGCTCTGATTTTAAAATAACCTTACCTCCATTATCTGTAACTGTGGTATAAAATGTTGGCTCTGTATATATACCATCATTCGCTATAGTTGCATATGCTCCGGCCATTTCTAACGGGGTTATACCATTTTGAAGTCCTCCTAAGGCTAAGGACAAATTTTCATCTTCTGAAGTTAATGAGGTTATTCCCATTTCTTCTAAATATGATATAGCTTTTTTAGGTGTAATTTCTTCCATCATTTCTACAAATGGAACATTTTGAGAAGATTCTAAGGCTCTTCTTACAGTTATTTCTCCTAAATATTTCCCATCATTATTTGTTGGATCATAATCATCTTCAAAAGTAGTTTTTTTATCGTTATAAATTGTTGCAGCAGTAAAAATCTCTTCATTGATTCCTGGCACCAATACTGCTAATGGTTTTATTGATGAACCTGTTTGTCGTAAACTCTGTGTTGCTCTATTTAAGCCTCTAAATGTTTCTTTTTCTCCTAAGCCTCCAACACAAGCTAAAACTTGACCATTTTGATGATTCAAGATTACCATTGCAGCTTGTGAAGTTGCATCAGATTTTGAAGATTTTAATATGTATTGACTTTTTAAAAATTCGGTTTCTACCTCTTCTTGAATTTCTGAACTTTGTGTACTATGTATTGTTAAGCCTGCCATATTAAGATAATTGGTGGCAAAGGTTTCAGATATATTTTTCTCCTCTGCTAAGTCACTTACTACTTCTGAGATTAGTGCATCTGTATGATATGAATAAATAGGGTTTTCAGTTTCTATTTCCCCTTGCTTAAAGTTCAAACCTTCATCTACTTCTTGTGCAGCTTTATCATACTCATCTTCGTTTATATATCCTAATTCCAACATTTTATCTAAAACAGTCAGAGTTCTATTAGTTATTAACTCCTTATTATCGTCATCTCCAAAAGGATTATATGAATTTGGAGAATGGTTAAGCCCTGCTAGATATGCACATTCTGCAAGCGTAAGTTTTGATACATCTTTATTGAAATAATATTTTGCACCGGTTTGAACTCCATATATATTTGGTCCGACATATATGACATTTAAATACATTTCTATAATTTCATCTTTATCAAAATAACCTTCTAATAAAAATGCTTTCCACCATTCCTTTACTTTACGAGTTACAGAATCTGTGGTGTCCCCTGTCAAGTTCTTTACTAACTGCTGTGTAATCGTACTTCCACCATATGATGAATTTCCAAAATTAGTTATATATGAAAGAATAGCTCCACCCGTTCTTTTTATATCTATTCCATGATGTGAGTAAAATCTTTCATCTTCTATAGACACATAAGCATTTATTAGATTGTCTGGTATTTTATCTATTGGAACAGTCATCTTTTTTTGTTCCACTCCCAAGGTAGCAATAACTTCTCCATTTCTATCTAATACAACAGAATTTGTGTTTAAGAACATATCTTCAGTTAATTCTTTCCATGAAAAAGCTGAAACAGCTAATGCAATTCCTAACGCTATCAATAAGACTAAAATAACTATTAAAATTATCTTTTTTAATAGACTTCTTTCGGAAGAATTTTTCTTTTTATCCTTCAATTAATCACTTCCTCCAAGTATGTTATAACTTTTATATCCTATATTTTATAACGATTATCGATTTTTGACAATAGTAACTTTTTATACTATTTCCTATTTAATAAAACCACAGAAAATCTGTGGTTTTATTCCTAATCTCAAATAGAAATTAAGCGGTTTATGACAACTTATACATCATGTTGTCGTCAACAATTCCGATATCCAGCTTACACTTTTGGTATTCACCCGGATGAGATAATACGTTATATAAAATCTCCTCGAAAATATAGTTGACAACATTGCTTAGTTCTCTTGCTCCAAGACTAGTTTTCATAGCCTTTTCTGCAATACGTTCAAACAGCTTTCTAGGATACGTTATAGTTATACCCAATTTTTTTAGCTCGTTCTGATACTTTTTGAAGATAGAAAGCTTAGACGAACTTAAGATTTTAATCAAGTCATCTTTAGATAAAGCTTTCATTTCTACAATTGTATCAATTCTACCCACAAACTCTTCTGGTAATCCATACTGAACCAGATCAGATTTAGTGCATCCTAAAATCTCTGTACTTGGTTCAATATGAGTCGGAGTATTAAACCCTATGACTTTGGCTTTAGTTTCTCTCCTCTTGATTCTTTCAATTCCAGAAAAAGCTCCACAGAAGACAATAATCAGGTTAGAAGTATCAAATGTACTGCCATCAATCATGCCAAACTCACAGCCTTCTATGATTTTTAGCAAACTATTCAATACTGCAACCCCTACTACATCTCCTTGGTTGTGTCCAGCTTTCTTATCAATTTTATCAATGATAATCATGCCATGGCTAGCTTTTTCCAAATCGAAATTTGCTGCAAATAAAAGGTTTTCTATCATGTCTGTAACATCATTACCATAATATCCTTCCTTAGTATATTTTGTAGCATCCTCAACTGTGTAGGGTATCTTAAGATTTCTGGCTATTTGTTTTAATGTTTCTGTTTTTCCAGTTCCACTTCGCCCAATTACTAAAATATTACTTTTGATAGATTTTAGATAAATTGAACGATAGATAGCAGTTATAATCCGTCTTACTGCTTCGTCTTGACCGATAATGCATTTTAACACATTATTCTCTATAGCTTTTATTGTTGGCAAACTATCTCCTTTCTTTAGCTTCTTCACTTCACTAACTTTTTGAACCTTTTTTTGAGTTCCTTTAGTTGTCATATAACATTCTCCTTTCAATAGTTAGAGATGTAATATACGCTTTATAGCTGGTATTATATCATAAAAGCAATAATCTTGTAAATATATTATGGTAATTTGTCTTTTGATATTAAAGATAATTAAAAGGTACAATTTCTTACGTGACTGTACTAACCTTAAAATGAAGCCTGATAATGACCAAAATACCAAAAATGTTGCTACTATACCTATTAAGATGATTGGTAATAGTTCTTCTTCTGTTGTTAGAGTATTAGCTCCTGCTGTTACTTTGTAATATGCGTATCCAAGCATTGAAGCTGCTATTAAGAAGATGATAACACATATTACAGGATTTTTTATTTTAATTTGTTCATTTTTCTTTGTAGCTGTAATCAAATCAATTAATTTGTATCTTGAAATACTAATTGTATTAAATAGGATAACCGCTAAATACATTACAGCAAAATATATTATTGTTTTTATACAAGCAATAAACATGACAAAAAGCTTACAATTTTGTAAGCTTTATCCAATCTTTTCTATATCAATTCTAGCATTTGTATAAGTAATATTCTCTTGAGAAAGTCCGTTCAGTTGTAACACATCATCAGCATTTAGCCTTAATATTACTGTTGCTGTAAGTGTTTGCCTGTTATTAAAATTACTTGCATTTATAACAGGGCCTTCATTTAGTGTATCATTTAAGGGTGTACCATTTACAGATAGTATTGCATTAAAATTAAATCGTCCTATCTCATCTCCTACACCAGTTAATTGATATGATATTTGATAAATCCCAGATTCATTTATCATAATTTTGCTTGAACCTGGCGTATGCGAAATAGCATTGCCTTCTACTATTTGATTTTGACTAAAATTTATTATAGCATTACCTACTGTCGTGTTATCACCGTGAGACTGCTGTGGCTACTAAAATATCTCTATCAACATTTGGATTATTATTGATAGAAATTACAAATAGGATAATAGCAACTGTTAAAATTACCAAACCTAAAATTGATATTGCTAACGCTTTTTTACATATATTATAACAACAACACATCTTTACATTCCTCCTATAATATATAGTATGAAAAAAGTAAAAATGTGTTGAATATTAATATTTTAACTTAACATCAGTTAAAGATTATTCCTCCACCATAATCATAGACTTCTATCCCTTTAAAATCAATCAGTTCAAGATTATATTTATTCAAATGCTCTTGTATGATTTTCTTGCTATCTAGGTTATTTATATCTCCGAATAATATAAATTTGTTATCAAAAGTTAGTGTAGCACCTCCAATAAAGCCTTTCATTTTTGATATTGTTTTATCTCTTTTTAAGAGTTTAATATTATTTTCCTCAACGTATAAAGCATCAATATTGTGCTGTTTTAGCACTTCTGCTATTTTTTTATCTGTTGTAATGCACGAATGATCTCCTGTAATTGCAATAGAGCATTTTACATATCCTTGTTTTACTACAATATTTGGGGCTATGCTTTTATCTGTATACTTGCTACCTATTATTTTATCTCCAATCTGACAGACATTATATAGCACATCCTTTGGATAGTCTTTCTGTACTTTTTCCTGTCCAATTTCAAAACTTTCATCTATAATTTTACTATTTGGAGCACAAATAACTTTATTATTAATTTTTGTATAAAATATATCACTATGGCCTGAAATTTCTTCATATACATCTTCTGATAAAGGTAATTTTATAACATTAAAATATTTTGATAGAAAATTATATTCTACATCTCTTATTCTTGAATCTATTATTAATTTTTGCATCTATAACTCCTATAAGCTAACATTTTCACTAAGCATTAATCCTGTATATACTGTAGAGTATTCTGCAGTAATTTCTTTCACTAGTTCTTTTTCATCTTCCATTAAATTTCTGCCTAAACTTGACATTTTCTTATCCAACTTTTGAGTCATTTTAGCACACTCTTTAAGTTCTTTTTTTATGCTTTTAGGAATATCTTTTTCGTATTTGTAATTTATTTTATGCTCTAAGCTTGCCCAAAAGTCCATGGCCATTGTCCTTATTTGAATTTCAACCTTAACATCTATTGTTCCCACTGACAAACTAACTGGCATAGAAACTATTAAATGATAGCTGGAATAACCACTTTCTTTAGGTTTTGAAACATAATCTTTTTTCTTTAGTACAGTTATATCTTGCATATTTTCTATCATTTCTACAATTGTATAAATATCTGGTATGAATGAACATATGATACGAAGACCGGCAACATCATTTATTGTTTTTATCAAATTTTCAAAGTTAGGCTCTAAACCTTTCTTTTTTAATTTTTTATTAATACTCTCTTTACTCTTTATTCTACTGCTTACATGTTCAATTGGATTATATTTATGTAATATTTTAAATTCCTCATTTATTGTATCAATTTTACTTTCAATTTGTTTTAATGCAGCACTATACATAAGTGTAAGCCTTCTATATTCTATATCATCTTGTAATTTGTTATTGTCATCTTTAATGACTAATTCTTCTATAGGTCACCAACTCCCTTCGATAATATTTATACACTACTTTTATGTCCATTATGTGTATTTTAACTGTTTATTTTGAGTTTTATTTTATAATTTTATTTAAATTTGTATCAGTTGTGAAATTTGAAACATTATACAAAAATAGCACATCTGTTATTTCATTTTCTTTTACATATTCTGAATAATCAAAGTTAGTATAACGAGGATCTAAAAAATGAACTTCAGAATAATTCTCACATAAAAACTGTGACATTATATGAGCATAAGAATCTTTTATAACTAATAGTTTCTTGTTATTATCCACATTTGTCTTTATAACAGCTTTACTATTATTTCCATTTAAGAAGTAAGAATATTTATCCTTTCCCTCTAAATACTCTTCATTAAAAATGCTATTTGTAGTTTCTCTATCATATACGGCTTCTTTAATACTCGTATTTGTTTCATTTTGGTATACAAATATTTCATCAGGTTCTTGGTTAATGATTTGAGCTTTTGAATCAAAAGTACCTAAAAAGTCGCTAGAAACAGTTATTCTATCAAGATCAGTTATTGGTACTGCTGAAACTCCAGCTGCTTTACAAAATTCACTATATACTATATAAGCTCCATCACTGTTCATATGATGGTCTGTTTTAAAATATAGTTGTTTCGATTTGTTAGTCTCATTTAATATATCTGTTACATCAAGGTTTACAGTATTTTTTGAATATTCATATACTATATCAATAATGCTCTTTTGGTTTGCTACATCTACATTGTCAGGTAGTTTATCTTTATTAATATATATAGAATTTGGAACTAAAATAAAGTATGTTGGTATGTCTATTTCCTTCATATCCTCTGCAAAATCATAAATCACTTTTGTATTATTAGTCACAGTCTTTTGTTCTTCCTCTCCAAAAGGAAATTTTTCAAATAGGTATCCATCTTTACCTATATACACATCATTATTCTCAGTTTTACCCATTACACTTATTTCCCACCAAGAGTTAAGTTTTAAATAGATATTTCTAAATGCAAAATGATCATTAATATACTCATTTACGCCATTAAGATAATCTCCATTAACAAAACTTGAAAAAGAAAACCTAGGAATAGTAGCAAGCATTCTGTTCTCTTCTTGAGAAAACACTTGCTTAGGCCAAACAAAATTTAAAATTATAATTAGTAACCATACAGTCATAAAAATTCCAAAAAATATTTTATTTTTCATTTTCTCACTTGTATGATATATTTAATAACTTAAATAACCATACACTCCTTTCTTTAAATTTTTATTAATATTTAATATAATCT
>CALXWU010000048.1 GCA_944392505.1 uncultured Clostridia bacterium
CATATTTTAAAATGGATAAAAGAAAATATGCCAGATGATATATATGTTAGTGTTATGGCACAATATTTTCCTACATACAAGGCAAAACAAGACAATTTAATTAATAGAAAACTTAAACCAAAAGAATATAGAGAAATAGAGAACTTTTTATACACACTAGATTTAAAAAATGGATATATACAAGAAATAGGAGAACATGAAGAAGAATATGTGCCAAAATGGGAGGAATAATAAATATGACTGAAGCAGATAAGCATTTTATTGAAACTTGTAAGAAAATAATTAAAGAAGGGTATTCATCAGAAGGAACAAATGTAAGGACTAGATGGCAAGATGGAGAGGAGGCCAACTATATATCAATAGTTGGAGTTAGTAATGTTTATGATGTGGAAAAAGAGTTCCCAATGATTACTTTAAGGAATAATAGTAAAACTGTATTAAGAGCTATTGATGAAATATTATGGATATGGCAGAAGAAATCAAATAATGTGAAAGATTTAAATTCACATATTTGGGATCAATGGGTTGATGAAAATGGAACAATAGGAAAAGCTTATGGTTACCAATTAGGTAAGAAATACCAATTTAAAACTAAAGATGGAATGCAAAAAATGGATCAAGTAGATTATGTACTTTATCTTTTAAAGAATGATCCTGCTAGTAGAAGGATTATGACAAATATTTTTAATTTTGAGGATCTGAAAGACATGAGACTTGAACCTTGCGCATATGGCACACAGTGGCTAGTTAAAGGTGGAAAATTACATTTAATTTTAAATCAACGTTCACAGGACATGCTTGCTGCTAATGGCTGGAATACTATGCAATATGCGGCTCTTTTATGCATGCTCGCTCAAGTCGCAGGTTTAGAAGTAGGAACACTTACACATAACATAGGCGACTGCCACATCTATGATAGACATATACCAATTATAGAGAAGTTAATAGAAGCAGAGCCTATGGAGGTTCATCCAAAACTTGTAATAAATAATTCAACTAAGAACTTTTATGATTTTAAGGTTGAAGATTTTGAAATACAAGGTTATGATTATAACAAAGATATACAAATAGGAAAAATACCTGTTGCTATATAGATGAAATGTATGAAATAAATAAAAAACGTCAAAACGGAGGAGTAAAATGTTAAGTATAATAGTAGCAGTTGCTAAAAATAATGTGATTGGAAAAAATAATAAATTAATATGGCACTTACCAGAAGATTTAAAAAGATTTAAAATATTAACTACAGGACATAATATAATAATGGGACGTAGGACATTTGAATCACTTGGGAGAGTGTTGCCTAATAGAAAACATATAGTTTTATGTAATGATGCTGAGATGAATGTAAATGATGAAAATGTTAAAGTAATCGATAACGTGAGTAAATTAGAAGAATACATAAATTCTGACGAAGAAAATTTTGTAATAGGAGGAGCAAGTATTTACAAATTGCTACTTCCAAAAACAGAAAAACTATATATTACAAAGATAAATCAAGAATTTGAAGGAGACGTATTTTTCCCTAAAATTGAAGAGGATGAATGGAAAATAGTTGAAATAGAAAAAGGATTAAAAGATGACAAAAATCCATATGATTATGAATATGTTACTTATATTAGAAAGTAAATAGAAGGATTAAAATTAAGGAAGGATTGAAATTTTATGGATAATAATGTTTTTAGAGATATTTCTTATGGATTGTATATAGTTTCAAGTCAATATCAGGGAAGAAAAGTCCGGCTGTGTTATAAACACACTTTCACAAGTGACTTCACAAAATCCAATTATTTCATTTAGTTTAAATAAACAAAACTACACAAATGAAGCTATAAAAAATACAAAGAAATTTGCTGTATCAATAATAAGTGAGAATATAAATACTGAT
Organism: uncultured Clostridia bacterium; assembly: GCA_944392505.1. GTDB lineage: Bacteria > Bacillota > Clostridia > TANB77 > CAG-508 > CALXVA01. The sequence goes on from CALXWU010000048.1 coordinate 1,889, forward strand.
ATTATATACACTTTTGGATATAATACTTCAAAAGATATAGATAAATTTAAAGACTGTCAACAAGAAGATTATAAAGGAATTCCTGTTGTAACAGATGGCATGTGTAGCTATATTGTCTGTGAACTAATTCATACGATAGATTGCGAAACGCATGACATATTTATAGCCAGAGTAATAGATACTAAGAAAATAAGTAACGAGAAAGAGATGAATTATAGATACTATCATGAAGTTGTTAAAGGAATAGCTCCTAAAAATGCTCCAACATATATAGAAGAGAAAGTTAGTAACCAAGGCGAAACAGACCTAGCTTCTAATGAAAATGAATTTGCAAAATATAGATGCTTGATTTGCGGATATATTTATGACGAAGCTATAGAGAAAGTGAGATTTACAGATTTACCAGAGGATTGGAAATGCCCAAGATGTGGAGTGGGTAAGGAAAATTTTGTGAAGATATAAAAGATATTTGACCTAACGAGTTATATAATAATAGTGCTTCTGTGGATGCAAATAATTAGAAAAACCAATAAATTCTCTAAAACCCCTTGACAAATGAATGAAAATAGTGTAAAGTATATTAGCATTACAAATTAATGCTAATATTTTTGTCTAATTTAGGAAGTGAAAATATGGAAAAAAAGGTTGAAGTAAGCATTTTATGCCAAATATATGGAAAGCTTTTAACTGACAAACAGTATGAGTTTATAGACGATTATTACAACAATGATTTGTCACTTTCTGAAATAGCAGAAAATAATAATATAACAAGACAAGCAGTTAGAGATGTAATAAAAAAGGGGGAAAGTAAACTTTTCGAGTTTGAAGAAAAGCTTTTAATCATGAAAAAGATGCAGAAACAAGAAAAACAAATACAAGAAATAATAGCTGAATTAAACAAAATAAAAGAAGGTTCATCAGATAAGAAAATAGAAAAGATTTTAAACAATATTACAAAAGAACTAATTTGTTTAAACTAAATAAGTAATACTTGAAAACGCTAGTTTAAAATAGAGGAGGAATATGGTATGGCATTTGAAGGATTATCTGCAAAGTTACAAGAGGTAACAAGAAAATTAAGAGGAAAAGCAAGAATTACTGAATCAGATTTAAAGGAAATGTTAAGGGAGGTAAAACTTGCATTACTAGAAGCAGATGTTAACTATGCAATAGTTAAGGAATTTATAAATACCATACAAGAAAAGGCTTTGGGGCAAGATGTCCTAAAATCATTAACTCCTGGTCAACAGGTTATTAAAATAGTAAAAGATGAATTAGTTGAACTTCTTGGAGGGACAGAAAGTAAAATAAACTTTACTCCTAATCCACCAACAATAATAATGCTTGTTGGACTTCAAGGTTCTGGTAAGACCACAACAGCAGGAAAGCTTGCAAATTTACTTAGAAAGCAAGGTAAAAAACCACTTTTAGTTGCATGCGATGTATACAGACCAGCAGCTATAAAACAGCTTCAAGTTGTGGGTGGGCAATTAAACATACCAGTATATGCAAATGAAAACTCAAAAGATGTTGTAAAAATCGCAAGACAAGCAATAGATGTCGCTATAAGTAAATTAAATGATGTAGTAATATTAGACACAGCAGGTCGTTTACATATAGATGAAGAATTGATGACAGAGCTTAAAAATGTAAAAGCAAATGTAAAACCACATGAGATTTTACTTGTTGTTGATAGTATGACTGGTCAAGATGCTGTAAATGTTGCCAAAGCATTTAATGAAGCACTTGGAATAGATGGAGTAGTACTTACAAAACTTGATGGTGATACTCGTGGTGGTGCTGCAATATCTGTCAAAAAGATAACGGGAAGACCAATTAAATTTGCAGCGACTGGTGAAAAATTAAGTGATATAGAAGTATTTTATCCAGAAAGAATGGCATCAAGAATTTTAGGAATGGGTGATGTACTTTCAATTATAGAAAAAGCAGAAGAAGCAATGGACCTAGAAGAAGCTGAAAAATTAGAGAAACAGCTAAAAAAGAAAAAAGATTTAGATCTTGATGATTATCTAACACAACTAAGACAAATTAAGAAAATGGGTTCTTTCTCATCACTACTAAAAATGATACCAGGAATGAATCAATTAAAAGATGTTAAAGTTGATGATAAGGAGTTTACAAGAATTGAAGCAATGATTTCTTCTATGACAAAGGAAGAAAGACAAAATCCTAAACTTTTAAATGGCAATAGAAGAGTAAGAATTGCAAAGGGTAGTGGAACTTCAGTTCAAGAAATAAATAAATTTATGAAATCTTTTGAAATGACACAAAAAATGATGAGGCAGATGAAAGATAGCAAAAACATGAAGAAGATGATGAAAGGCATGAATCCAGCAGATTTGAAAAACATGCTAAAAGGGTAAACTTTTTGGGACGGAGCAAAAAAGTAGAGTCTAAAAAGTTAGTTAAACAGATTTTAATTTTAAAATATATATTAAGAATTACTATTTAAACCATTGATAATAATTCTTACAAAATTTTCAGGAGGTGAATATAAATGGTAAAAATAAGATTACAAAGACAAGGCGCAAAAAAAGCTCCATTTTATCACATAGTTGTAGCTGATTCAAGAAGCCCAAGAAATGGAAAGATAATTGAGAAAATAGGAACATATAATCCTATGACAGAACCATCTACAATAGTTATTGATAAGGAAAAAGTAGAAAAATGGATTAAAAATGGTGCAAAACCAACAGATACAGTTAAGCAATTGATTGAAAAAGCTAACTAAAAATCCAAAATAATCGCCATTTGGCGTTTAGTTGAAGGCAGAAAGGAATTGGTTATGAAACAAATTTTAGAAACTATTGTAAAAAGCATAGTCGAAAACCAAGATGCTGTTTCTATAAATGAAAAACAAGAAGCAGATAAGATTATTTTTGAAGTTAAGGTTCAAGAAAGTGATATGGGAAGAATAATAGGAAAGCAAGGAAAAGTTGCAAATTCAATCCGTACACTTATGAAAGCCTTGGGTTCAAAAGAGAAGAAAAAGGTAGTAATAGAGTTTTTAGACTAAATAAAGGAGCTAAAAATGAAGCAACAATATTTTGAAATAGGTCAAATTGTTAATACATTTGGAATAAAAGGTTTAGTTAAAGTAAATCCATTTACTGATGATATGGAGAGATTTAAAGAACTAAAAAGTGTATTAGTTGTAAAAAACAAAGATCTAATTGAAATGCAAATTGAAGAGGTTAAATTTCATAAAAATGTAATTTTAATTAAATTCAAAGGTATTGAAGATATTAATATGGCTGAAAAATATAAGGGATGTTATATTAAAATAAAGAGAGAAGATGCAAGAAAGCTTCCAGAAGGTACATACTTTATAGCTGATTTAATTGGAACTAAAGTATATGATGATAATGGCAATTTGCTTGGAAAAGTAGAGGATATTTACAACAATAAAGTACATGATATATATGTAGTAAAAAACGATCTAGGAAAACAAATATTATTACCTGCTACAAAAGAAGTAATTAAACAAATTGATATTGATAATGATAAAATTATAGTTCATTTACTAGAAGGCTTGATTTAAAAAATAAACATCGCCTAAGAGCGTTGTTAAAATGTGGAGGAAAAATGAAATTTGATGTGCTTACACTTTTTCCAGATATGTTTAAATCCTTAGATGAAAGCATCATTGGAAAAGCAAAAGAGAGAGAACTAATTGAAATTAATTTAATAAATATTAGAGATTTTTCAAAAGATAAACACAAAAAAGTAGATGATACTCCATATGGTGGAGGAGCAGGAATGGTTATCAGACCAGATGTGGTATATGATGCATATTCTTCTGTGAAAGATGATAATGCAAAGGTTATATATCTATCTCCACAAGGAAAAATCTTAAACCAAGAAAAGGTAAAAGAACTATCTAAAGAGAAACATTTAATATTAATTTGCGGACATTATGAGGGAATTGACCAAAGAGTTTTAGATGAAATTGTAGATGAGGAAATCTCAATAGGTGATTATGTATTAACAGGAGGAGAGCTACCAGCAATGGTAATTATAGATTCTGTTAGTAGATATATAGAAGGAGTTTTAAATGAGGATTCTACAAAAGAAGAATCATTTAGTAGCAACCTTTTAGAATATCCTCAGTACACAAGACCAGAAGAATTCAGAGGGAAAAAAGTACCAGATGTTTTGATTTCAGGACATCATGAAAATATAAAAAAATGGCGAGATGAAAAGTCGCTAGAGGTCACAAAACAGAAAAGACCAGATTTACTTAAATAGAGTAAAGATATAAGGAAATTATAAAAATAAAGAAGGGAGGATATCAAAATGGATATCATAAAATCAATAGAACATGAACAATTGAAAAATAAGATTCCTGAACTTAAAATTGGTGATACAGTAAAAGTATACCAAAGAATTAAGGAAGGAAATAGAGAAAGAGTCCAAGTATTTGAAGGAATTATAATTAAAAAGCAAGGTGGAGGAGTAAATGCAACATTTACAGTAAGAAAAATAGCTTACGGTGTTGGTGTTGAAAAAACATTCTTAGTACATTCTCCAATGGTAGAGAAAGTAGAATTAGTAAGAGTAGGTAAAGCAAGACGTGCTAAACTATATTACCTAAGAGATAGAATAGGTAAAGCTGCTAAGACAAAGGAAAATTCAGCTGCTAGAATAGAAGATAGAGAAATTACCTTAAAAGCAGAGTTGGCAGAAGAAACACCTGTAGAAGCTGCACCAGAAGAAGCACCTGCTGTTGAAACAGAAACACCAGTTGTTGAAGAAGTTGTTGATACAGTTAAAGAAGAAACTGTAGAAACAGTAAAAGCAGAACCAGCAGAGAAAAAAGAAGAAAAATAAAACTAAAAAGATGATTACATTTTTATAAGTGTAATCATCTTTTTGCTTTACTTTTCCTTACTTACTTTAGCGTATTTTTTTAGTTTGTTATATACTAAATAATTTATTGTTCCAGCAGGGAAATTTCCGTTTTCATCTTTACTTCCAGCAGGAACTCCAGTTAGAAGTTCAATTCCTTCATCAATTGTAGATATTGCATAAATGTGGAAGGTTCCTTCCTTAACTGCCTCTATTACTTCATCAGAAAGGTTTAAGTTTCTAATATTTTGTTTTGGAATTATAACACTGTGTGAGCCATCCAAACCTCTCATTTTACATACTTGGAAGAAACCTTCAATTTTATCGTTTACTCCACCAATTGGTTGTATTTCACCTTTTTGATTTACAGATCCAGTAACTGCAAAAGATTGATTTATTGGAATATCAGCCAAGCTTGAAAGTAAGGCATATAGCTCTGTGCTTGAAGCACTATCTCCATCTACTCCACTATATAACTGTTCGAAGCAAATACTTGCTGTAAGAGAAAGTGGCATATCTTGTGCAAACATTTCTCCTAAATATCCACTTAAAATTAAAATTCCTTTTGAGTGAGAAGAACCAGAAAGTTCAACTTCTCTTTCGATATTTATAATACCATTTTTACCGGTATAAGTGTTAGCAGTAATCTTTACAGGTTTTCCAAAAGTATAATCTCCAACATTCATAATAGTAAGACCATTTATTTGTCCAACTTCAGATCCAGATGTACTTATTAAAAGTGTATTGTCTTTTATCATTTCCATATACTTGTCATCATATTTTTTTACTCTATCAACTTTTTCTGCTAAGGCTTTGGTAATAAATT
>CALXWU010000049.1 GCA_944392505.1 uncultured Clostridia bacterium
ATGGAAGCAACAGTTGATGAATTAATTGATTCTACAGGAAAAGCAATGAAAGAAGCTAAGAAGAACTTAAAACAAGAGGTTGGCGCATATCTTTTGGTTCACTGTGGAGGAAGAAAACTAGGAATTGGAGATAGAATAGATGAAGTCGCAAAACAATTAAAGAAAGAAGCAAATGGAGTTCCTTTTATGACAATATTCACATTTGGTGAGTATGGTTCTAAAGACCATGGCGCAAATACTTGCGGAGGATTAATGCTTTCTTTCACAGCAATTGCAAAATGAATGCAAAAGTCTACTGAGAATGTAGACAGTCATAATATGACATTGGATTTAAATGAAGATTTAGATTTTCAAAAAGATATACAGACACAAGATAAAAAAAGGAGGGAAACAAGCGTGAAAAATTTAATAGGATATGAATGGAAAGAGGCTTCAAATGGGGCTAAAATAGAGGTCGTAAATCCGGCAACAAGTGAGCTTATTGATACAGTTCCAAATGTTACTGATGAAGATGTTGATGAAGCAGTAAAAATAGCGGCGGTAGAGCAAAAGAAATGGGCAGAAGTACCAATTCATGAAAGAGCTGACAAATTATATAAATTTGTAGACTTAATAGAAGAAAATAAAGAAAGATTGGCACAATTATTAACAGCTGAAACAGGAAAGCCAATTAAGGAGGCTAGAGGAGAGCTAGCAAATGTTAGAATAGGTGTTAGAGCCTTTATAGAAAGAGCAAAACATTTATATGGCGAGAGCATTCCAGCAGGACAAGAAGCTGGTCAAGAGAAAACCATGCAAATAACCAAAAGATACCCAATAGGTGTTGTTGCGGCAATTATACCATTTAACTTCCCAAGCGACTTATTCTGTCAAAAAGTGCCTCCAGCACTACTTATGGGAAATAGTATAATTGTAAAACCATCAAACTACAATCCATTAACATTAATTGAGTATGTAAAATTAATGATTGAGGCTGGAGTTCCAGCAGGATGTATACAAATTTTAACAGGTGATGGACCAACAGCAGGACAAGCTTTAGCAAGACATCCGGGAGTACATTTGGTATCATTAACAGGAGGAACAGCAGCTGGTATCCAAACCATGGGTACTTGTTCACAAAACTTAACACATGTAATGCTTGAATTAGGCGGAAATGATGCATTTATCTTCTTAGAAGACGGAGATATGGATTTAGCTGTTAAAGAAACGATCTGGGGAAGATTATACAATGGCGGACAAGTATGTTGTGCAAGTAAGAGATTTTTAATTCATAATTCTAGAAAAGCAGAATTTATTGAAAGAATGAAAGAAGTTATATCAAATCTTAAAGTTGGGGATCCAACAAAAGAAGATACAGATATGGGACCAATGATTAATATAAATGCTGCAAAAAGAATTGAAGATCAAGTAAATCAAATGGTTGCAGAAGGAGCTACAATAGTTTGTGGTGGAAAGAGAGAAGATGCATATTACTATCCAACAATATTAGATAATGTAACTAAAGATATGGAAGTTGCAAAAGATATGGAAATATTTGGACCAGTAATCTCTGTTATAGGGTTTGATACTGTTCAAGAAGCAATTGAAATCGCGAACCAATCATCATATGGATTATGTGGATGTGTAATAACCAAAGATTATTCATTGGGGATGAAAATCGCAGACAGACTAGAATGTGGAGGAGCAATTGTAAATGGTGCAAGCTTCTATCGTTCATTCGAAATGCCATTTGGTGGATGGAAACACAGCGGCATAGGAAATGAAGGTGTTCTTACAACACTTCAAGAAATGAGTAGAATTAAGACAATTATCTTAAAGAATATACTTTAATTAATTAGAAATTTGGACAAAAAGGGGTGGTGGCCCTTTTGTCCAAGCTTTTAGAGGAGGAAATGTAAAATGGCAGTTACAAAATTTGTTTTAAATGAGACTTCTTATTTTGGAGAAGGTGCTAGAAGTGTTTTAGTAGATGAAATAAAAAATAGAGGATTTAAAAAAGTTTTAGTAGTAACTGATAAGTCATTATATGAAGTTGGTGTTAGTAAAAAAGTAACAGATTTATTAGATAAAGCAAGCATTGAGTACGGAGTATTTCATGATGTACTTCCAAACCCACCAATTGCAAATGTAAATGCAGGTATTGCAAGGTGCAAAGAGATTGGTGCGGATTTAATAGTTGCCGTTGGTGGTGGTTCTAGTATTGATACTGCAAAAGGTATATCTATAATTATGACAAATCCTGATAGAGCAGATGTTGTATCCTTAAATGGAGCTTCAAATACTAAAAATAAGGGGTTACCTATTATAGCTCTTCCAACTACAGCGGGAACTGCTGCAGAAGTTACTATCAATTATGTTATCACAGATCCAGAAAGAGAAATAAAGATGGTTTGTGTTGACGAACATGATATTCCAATAATTGCAATTGTGGATACAGAACTTATGGCTTCTATGCCGAAATCAATTGCTGCATCTACAGGAATGGATGCTTTAACTCACGCAATTGAAGGTTATATTACAAAAAATAGAAATACAATGTCACAAATGTTTTCTATGAAAGCTATTCAACTTATTTATGATAATTTAGATAAAGCTGTTAATGAAAAAAATCAAGAAGCTATAAACAATATGGGGCTTGGCCAATATATTGCTGGTATGGCATTCTCAAATGTTGGACTTGGAATTGTTCACTCAATGGCACATCAATTAGGTGCTGTATATGATACCCCACATGGTTTAGCTAATGCTATACTTCTTCCAACAGTTATGAAATTTAATGGAGAAACAAGCTATGAAGAATATAGAGAGATTTTAACGCAAGCTTTCCACACAGATGCAACTAGATTTACAAAAGAAGAAGTTATAAGAACTTTCTGTGAAAAAATAAAGGAATTATCAGAAAAGGTTGGAATAACTCAAACAGTAGGTGATGTAGGCGGAAAGAAAGAAGATATACCAATGTTAGCAGATAAAGCAATGGAAGATCCTTGTAAACCAGGAAATCCAAGGGAAGTTACAAGAGAAGACTTCATAAAATTGTTTGAAGAAGCTATGTAATAATATTAAAATTTGATTTTTCTATAATATATCAACAAAAAATCCAGTAGTATAATAATTGCTGGATTTTTTGTTTTAAATATTTAAGAGGATATATTGAACAAATTAAAAGGAATGCCAATTGATAGGCACTCCTTTAGGAATCAGTAATTAGATTTTACTGTTAGCATAACAGTCTGAGAAAAATATTTCTTCTAACTTTTTCATTACAGGTTCAAAGTTACGAAAATCTTCTAGGATCAAGTCTATAAAAGAACCATCTTTGTTATGAACAAGAGTCATATCAGTAAGTCTAAATATAGATTTTGATTTCCTTAATTCCTGGATTTGACTATGCAACTGTGGCCAAAAAGTAGGAACATTATTTTCAGTTCGCCAACTGTAATAAATAATTGACTTCTTTTCAGAATCACTAAAGTCTAGGTCAACAGAAAACCGTAGACGTATTTGTTCCTTAAGAAAAATTGATTGGTATAACTTTAGAGATACTAGTTTTGACATTTTCTGATTCCTCCATAAAATAATTTGCTACATACATTGATGTAACTATAATAAATTATAACATACTTTTATTCTTTTTTCAAATTTTGGGAAAATGCAGGTTAGGATAGACTTCATTTTACTATAATACTTTTATTATTTGTGTAAGTAACCATACCAGGTTTACTGCCATGAGGCTTTTTTACAAATTTAACATAGCTATAATCTACCATTATATTTGCAGTCTGATTTGCTTTACTATATTTTTTAGCAAGTTCTGCACATTTAACAATTGTTTCTTGCGAAGGTATCTTATTTTCTGTTCTTAGGATTACATGACTACCCTGAAAATCTTTTACATGGAACCATAAATCATCTTTACTGGCAAGTCTAGTTGTAAGATAATCATTTTGCTTATTATTCTTACCAACTAAAACTGTAAAACCATCAATGTCAAACTTTAATATTTCTCCAAATTTATCTGGTTTGCTATTTTTGTAAATACTTTTATCTGATTTATTTAAATTTGACTTTTTCCCTTTTTTCTTAATATTAATGTTTGATTCTCTAATCTCACTATATATCTCATCAATATCTTCTACATTTCTAGCAGCTTCGATTTCATAAAAAACACTTTCTAAATAATTTATATCATTAGTTATAGAGAGTTTTTGTTGTTCTATAAATTCCTTTGAATTCTTTAACTTTTGATATTTTTTAAAAAACTTTTTGGCATTCATAGAAGGAGTAATAGATTTATCAAGAGGAATTGTTATAGGCAAATTATTTTCATAATAATTATCTAAAGTTATTTTTTCTATGTGTTCATTATTTATTTTATATAAATTAGAGGTAATAAGTTCACCATATAATCTATACTTTTCAGCATCTCTACAGTCATTGATTTTTTCATTTACAGCATCTAATCTTGTGTTTAATTTCTTCAATTTTCCCAGAATCAATTTCAAAAGATTATCTCTATATGTTACAAAAGTATTTTTTGATTCTTTATTAGTATAATAATCATCTAGAAAGAAATTAACTAATAAATTTTCCCCTGAGGGTACATTGTCAAATTTTAAGGTTAATGAATAATCATTATCAAATTCTTTACCAGCAACAACTGTATCTATATGAATAATTTTATTAATATATTCAAATAGTGTATCGGAATTATACTTGTTTAGCTCATTATCAATACTTAGTTCATCTTCAAATGCTACAACTGAAGTTTTACTGATTCCAGTAAAAGTATTACTAATAATCGTAGATAAATTTGTGGTATTAAGTTTTTTAGAATTATTTTCTAATACTCTATAGAATTCATCTTTATCTGATATGTCCATAAAATCTAGCTTATCTGATTTAGGCAGTTCATATTTCTCACCAGAAAAGATATTTCTATATGATCCAGAGTTTAAAGAAAAATGTTTTAATGCATCAATAATCATATCTTCATCATCAATTAAAATGATGTTACTGTGCTTTCCCATAAGTTCAACAATTAACTTCTTATTTGAAAAGTCTTTTGATTTGTTATATCCCTCAAACTCTATAAAAATGATTCTTTCTAAATTATTAGTATATATTTTTGTAATGTGAGTGCCCAATAAATGCTTGCGTAATGTCATACAAAAATTAGGGGCTTGACTTGGATTGGTTTTAGCATTTGTTGTTAAATTTGCTCTATAGTATCTTGAATTAGTCACTAAATCTAAAGCGTATTTTGTTCCAGTGGAATAAATGCCCAATATAATTTCATCAAAATTGGGTTCAAATATTTTATCAATCTTTCCGTTTATTATAGTTTTATTAAGCTCTTTAACTATAGAATAATTTACTAAACCATCATAAGCCATGTTATCAAAACTCCTTTTAGCAGTTAATCGTAAATAATATTACCACAATTTAAAGAAAATATCAAATTAGTATTGACTAAAAGCCTTGACTGACATATAATAAAAGCCATAGGAAACTTCAGGAGGTATCTTTATAAACATGGAAAATGCAAATGTTTTTTACTCTACAAATAATAAAGATTATGACAATATAAAAGATGAAGATTTAATAGAAATAATTAAATCTGGAGATAAACAGGCTTTTGAGTATTTACTTAATAAATATAAAGAACTAGTAAATGCAAAAGTCAGCAAATACTTTATTATAGGAGCTGAAAGAGACGATATTGTTCAAGAAGGTCTAATAGGCTTGTTTAAGGCAATTAAAGATTACAAACCAGACATGCAAAATTCATTTAAAAATTTTGCAAATATGTGCATTGAAAGGCAATTAATAACTGCTATTAAAACTTCAAACAGGCAAAAACATATACCTCTTAATTCGTACTTATCACTTAATATTTCTGCATATGATGAAGAAGAAGGAGAAAGCGACACTTCATTAATAGATATATTTAATAATGATTTAATAGAAGATCCTTTAGACACTATTACCAAGAAAGAGTATTACCAAAATATTGAAGCTGCAATTGATAAATCACTTAGTGATTTTGAGAAAAAAGTATTAAATAAATATATAAATGGGAAAAGTTATGTAGAAATAGCGGAAGAGTTAGATACACCTGTGAAGTCTATAGACAATGCAATTCAACGTATACGTAAAAAAGCCATTAAAGGCTTAAAACAAGAATAAGTGCTTCTATAGCTCAGTAGGTAGAGCACAGCCATGGTAAGGCTGGGGTCGACGGTTCGATTCCGTCTGGAAGCTCCAAGAAAAGTTGTTTTATAAAGATTTATAGTTTTTTTATAAATCTTTATAAAACTGATAAAACACTAAGAGAGTAGAATAAAATAAAACACATAAAAAATTAAAAGATAGATAAGTAATCTATCTTTCAGTTTGTAGTTATAGCAGTATAAAAAGACTTATTTGAATAATTTTTTCAAAAAGGGGAATACAATGGAAAAGTTTAAAGAGATATTAAAAATGAAAATTGAGGATGAAACGGCAGCTTTTACGATTTTAGGAGTTATGATTGTTACATTTGCTATACTTATTGGAGTATTTGAACTTATTCAATATAATAGAACGGCAGAAGCAAGTGCTAATATATCAATAAGTCAAGCAGAACATACTGAAGAATTAAAACCTGATAATATAAATGAAATTGAAAATGATACAAAAGGAGCAGCAGAAAATAAAATAGATGAAGAAAAAGTAAAAGAAGAAAATGAAAAAGAATATGAGAAATTAAAAGAAGAAAATAAAATCTCTTCTGCGGCAGATAAATATTATATAAAAGTAAATTATGGAGCACAAGTTGTTAATATATATAAGAGAAATGGAAACGGAGAGTATGAGCCATATAAAGCAATGTTATGCTCAACAGGAACATATACACCAACCAGTGGAGTGTATAGAACACTTGCTAAAGGAAATTGGTGGCCTTTGTATGGAGATGTATTTGGCCAGTACTCTACTCATATATATGATGGTATTCTATTTCACTCTGTACCATATTTGAAATCTGGAGATAAATCTTCACTTGAATACTGGGCATATGACCAATTAGGACAGAGAGTTTCTATGGGGTGTGTAAGACTAACTACTATAGATGCAAAATGGATTTATGATAATTGTCCTGTTGGAACACAAGTAGAGTTTTATTCAAGCTCAAACCCTGGACCATTTGGAAAGCCAACTGCCATGAAAATCTCTGATGCTCCAGACAACATAAGAGGTTGGGATCCTACAGATCCAGATAGCAGAAACCCTTGGACTCAATATTTAAAAGAATTAGCAGAAAAAGAAGAGGAAGAAAACACAACAGATAAAAATGAGGTTGTAAATGAAATTACAAATGAATTAGTAAATGATATTGCTAATGAAATAGTAAATGAAGTAGC
>CALXWU010000050.1 GCA_944392505.1 uncultured Clostridia bacterium
GGTAAGGGTGAAAAGGTGAGGTAAGAGCTTACCGCTAGTATGGTGACATACTGGGTCAATGCAAACCCCATCAGGAGCAACACCGAGACAAGAAGGCTAATGGCTGCTCGTCAATCTTCTTATATTGGTGGCTTGAGACATATAGTAATATATGTACTAGATAGATGACTATTCACGACAGAACCCGGCTTATAGATTTACTCACTTTTCTTAATTTTATGCTATAATAAGAGAAGTGATCTCATCAAGAAGTTTATTAACTTTTCAAATGTAAAAATAAAAATCATTTCAAGGGGTAAAACAATGAAAACAGCAAGAGCAGGAAAAGTTTTAAATATTGTAGTTCTAATCTGTGTGATAATAATCTTTTTAGGTATAGTTTTATTTACTTTATTTGTTAAAGATGTTTTTCAATTTCAGACTACAATAAATGGAATAGATTGTTCTTTTTTAAGTATTTCGAGTGCGAAAAGTAAAATGGAAAAAGTTTTAAATGGCTCAACTATAACTCTACTATTTGCAAATGACAAAAAATATGAGTGTCTTGGAGCGCATTTTGAGTTTAAAGTGGATGGTACCGATGCTTTAAGAGAAACCATGAAAGAACAAAAAGATGGAGAAAATAGAGAACTATATAATTTGCCAAATATATATAAGATAGATGAAGAAAAAGTAACAGAATACTTAAGCTCTTTATCTGTTTTTAATGAAAAGAATAATATTAAACCACAGAATGCATATTTAGAATGGGATGAGAAAACTAAATCATATTATATAGAGCCAGAAGTTTATGGAAATGAATTAGAGCTTGAAACAGCTATTGATTATATGATGAATGCGTTGAGAAGCGGAAAAACCATAATAGATTTTAGAGATATAACTAATATAACTCCAGATATTTTGTCTACTAGTAAAGAACTAAATGCTCAAATGAAAAAAATTAATTCAATTCTCTCTACAAACATAACATATAAATTACAGGATGGAAGTACATATACATTGGATGCCGATATAATGAAAGACTGGGTTAAAAAAGATGATAATGGTAATTACAGTATAGATATAGACAACAATGTTTCAAAATTTGTAGAAAATTTAAACGAAAAAGCAACCTACCAGCTTACTTCTACTAAATTTAATGCAACAGGAAAAGGGCAAATATCAATTGCATTTGGAAGAAAAACATATGCAAGTGTTAATAAAGATAAAGAGATAGAAAGAATAAAAGCTGAATTAGAAGCACCAGGGAAAACTTCTACTTGGGAAGTAATATATAAGGACTTACCAAACTATACGAATCTTTCTACATATGTAGAGCTAGACTTATCAAGGCAGAGAGTTTGGATGTATGTAAATGGAAACTGTATTTTAGATACACCATGTGTAACAGGAAATGTAGCAGGCGGATATTCTACACCGGTAGGAATTTATTATCTTACATATAAGACTATGAATACAACACTTGAAGGATATAATAGTGATGGAAGTAAGTATTCATCTCCTGTAACATTCTGGATGCCATTTAATGGTGGGATTGGATTCCATGATGCATCTTGGAGATCTAGTTTTGGGGGAAATATTTATATGACAAACGGTTCACATGGTTGTGTGAATTTACCGTACTGGGCAGCTCAAACTTTATATAATAATATTAATACTTCAATACCAATTATTCTATATGCGTCATAGATAAATGAGCGGTAAACGGGAACAGGTGTTTTTGTGACAAAGTGTCACTTTTACACCTGTCCCTATTTTTTATTTAAAATTTTTGTTAACCTTTTTCAAAAAAATGTTACTATATAGATGAAAAACAAAAAAATAAGGGGATCAGCCTATAAATGAAAAATATTGAAACTATTAAAGAATATATTAACGAAAATAATTATTTCGATTTAGATGCATTTATTAAGAAATATTATGGGTATGTATATATGATTGTAAAAAACTATAAAGGAATAAACATATCTGATGAAGACATAGAAGAAATTGTTTCTGACGTTTTTCTGGCAATTTGGAAAGCAAGAAACAATATTAAAACCGATATTCCTATTACTTCATATTTAGTAGGCATTATTAGAAATCTCGTAAAAAATAAATTTAGAAATATCAAATCAAATTATTTTACTAATGATTATGATGATGAAATAATAGATTCATTAAATCTTGAAACTCTCTTGGAAGAAAGGGAAAAGGACAACATAATTCAAAATACCTTACAAACTCTACCTACTACAGAATATGATGCTTTCATTATGTTTTACTATGCCTCAAAAAAGATAAAGGATATAGCAGAAACCTTACATATTTCTGAAAATCATGTAAAAGTTGCTTTGTACAGAGTACGTAAAAAAATAAAAAAGAACTTAAAGAAAGGAGGATACGATTTTGAATAATTTTATTAAAGACAAAAAATTTAAAAACATAAGAGAAAAAATTGCAATATCAAATTTTAAGGAGGAAATGGAAATGAAAAATAGTAAAAATAAAAAAATAATATATACAATATTACCTGCTTGTGCAGTATTTATGATATGTTGTATTGTTACACTTAGCTATTCTACGCCAAAAGAATTAGCAAGCCATAACAACATAAATGATATATCAAACAATAATGTTTCAGATAATGTTCTCAGTATAGCTGATATAACAGAAAAGATTGATAGTGATAAAATAATTTATGAAACTTCGGAGGAAATGGAAAATGCTTGTTTTGCTTATGAGCCAAACATAGAAAATTTATATAAAAATGCTGATGTTGTACTTATTGGTACTTTTGATTCTAACCTTAATATGTATGCAGATGGTTTTCTGATTCGTACAGAGACAAAATTTAATACTTCATCGGTATTGAAAAATGAAACCGACATCTCTATAAATGAAAGTGTTGTGTTTGATAGAATAGGCGGAGTAATGACACTGAACAAATTTATGGAAAATAATGATGAGATAAGAGCTGATGAATTTGTAAATATACCAGAAAACGAAAGAAGTGAATACTATATTGTACAGGAATATGCCCCAAATAATAAGTTGGATTTTTCAACTTCTGATAAAGATACTAAATATTTAATATTTTTGAATTATAATAGTGATAAATTAACTTTAAACTCTATGTATTATGGCATTAGAGAAATAAATTCAGTCAACCAAGTTTATGATTATGATTTAGATACATTTGTTGAATGTGATTTAATTAAATAGTAAATATTATGCGATACAAGGAATTTAAAAGAAAGAATGTAATTCCTTGTATTTTTGCCTAAAATATGGTATAAATAATATGTTATATATAGGGGGCAAAATATGTTTAAATTACATTCAGATTACAAGCCAACAGGTGATCAGCCTAAGGCAATAGAATACCTATCAAATGGAATAAAAGATGGCAAAAAATTCCAGACCTTACTTGGTGTTACAGGTTCTGGAAAGACTTTTACTATGGCAAATATCATACAGCAAGTTCAAAAACCAACTCTTGTTTTAGCACATAATAAAACACTTGCTGGGCAATTATATAGTGAATTCAAAGAGTTTTTCCCAGAAAACAATGTGGAGTATTTTGTATCTTATTACGATTATTATCAACCAGAAGCATACATTGCATCATCTGACACATACATAGAAAAAGATGCCTCTATTAATGATGAAATAGACAAGCTTCGTCATTCTGCTACAGCAGCTTTATTTGAAACACGTGATGTTATAATCGTAGCATCAGTTTCATGTATATATGGATTAGGAGATCCTATTGATTATGAGCATATGATTGTTTCGCTAAGACCGGGCATGCAAAAAGAAAGAAATGACATAATGAAAAGATTGGTTACAATGCAATATAGTAGGAATGAATTGGATTTTAAAAGAGGTACTTTTAGAGCAAAAGGTGATATATTAGAAATTTATCCATCAGATGAAAGCGAGAGTGCAATTAGAGTGGAATTTTGGGGAGATGAAATAGAAAAAATTTCTGAAATCAATCCCTTGACTGGAAAAGTAATAGCAACCAGAAACCACGTTATGATATTTCCAAATTCACATTATGTTACAACAGCAGATAAGATGGAAAGAGCTATAGGAACTATCGAAGAAGAATTGCAAGAGAGAATAAAATACTTTAAAGATAATGGGAAGCTTATAGAAGCACAGAGAATTGAAGAAAGAACAAATTTTGATATAGAGATGATGAAAGAAACAGGATTTTGTCAAGGAATAGAAAACTATTCAAGACATATTAGTGGAAGAGCACCGGGCAGTGCACCCTTTACACTTTTTGATTATTTTCCAAAAGATTTTCTATTACTTATTGATGAATCACATGCTACTATCCCTCAAGTAAGAGCAATGTATAATGGAGATAGAGCAAGAAAAGAGTCATTAGTAAAATATGGATTTAGACTTCCATCAGCTTTTGATAATAGACCTCTTAAGTTTAATGAATTTGAGCAGAGAATTAATCAAGTTATATTTGTAAGTGCAACACCGGCAGAATATGAAAAAGAACATTCAAAAGAAAATGTAGTAGAACAAATTATAAGACCTACTGGATTATTGGATCCTAAAATTGAAGTCAAACCAGTTGAAAATCAAATTGATGATTTGATTGAACAAATAAGAGAGAGAGTGGAAAAACATGAGAGAGTGTTAGTTACTACCTTGACCAAGAAAATGGCTGAAGATTTAACAGCATATTTAGCAGGAATTGATATAAAAGTAAGATACATGCATTCTGATATAAAGGCCTTAGAAAGAATGGAAATAATTCGTGCTTTAAGGCTGGGAGAGTTTGATGTTTTAGTTGGAATCAACCTTTTAAGGGAAGGACTTGATATTCCAGAAGTTTCATTAGTTGCAATCTTAGATGCAGATAAAGAAGGATTTTTACGTTCAGAACGTTCATTAATCCAAACCATCGGACGTGCAGCGAGAAATACAGATGGAAAAGTTATCATGTATGCAGATGCGCTCACAGAATCTATGGAAAAAGCTATTTCAGAAACAAATAGAAGAAGAAAATTACAAGAAGAATACAATAAAGAGCATGGTATCACTCCTAAGACTATACAGAAATCAGTTAGAGATGCTATTAAAGCTAGCATCATAGAAGAAGCGGAAAGCAAATATAATATTAGTAAAGACGAAAGCGTAGAAGATGTAATTAATAAACTAACAGATGAAATGCTAAAATATGCAGCTAATATGGAATTCGAAAAGGCTGCAGAGTTAAGAGATCAGATTAAGGAATTAGAGAATAGCTTGTAATATGTAGTCTGAAATAGAACTGAATATATGGGAAGATGATGTCAATTTTGCATAAATATTGAAAAAAATGAAAAAATATAGTAAAATATATTGTAGATTTAAGGAGGAGATTTTAATGGGAATATTTGATATGACTGATAATTTTATGAAAAAAATTAATCCAAATGAATTTGAGGCTCAAAATGTAGATCAATATATAAATGGAGTAAAAGAACACACACAACCACTTGTAAGTTTTACAAAAGAAAATAACGATGTAATTTATAGAGAACAATTATAATTAAAAGATTAAAACAACATAAGAATAAAAGTAACAAAAATATAAACCCCTTCTGAAAAACAGAAGGGGTTTTAGCATCTGTGCGAATTATAAGACAGATTTTAGCGACTCTAGAAGTTACTCTCGACGCTTTCTAGAGTAATTGCCCGCAAAGCAGCAGCCAGAGGACCATGAGGTTCTTCCCAATATACAATACAATAATATTCACCTTTACGATTAGTTGGGAAGATGACATCTACATCACATCCTTCTTTCTGAAGTTTAAGAACTTGATTTTTCCATAACTTCAGAGGTGCAAATAATTTTGCATTTCTGGCGAAAATCTCTAACCGCTTTTCAATTGTTAACCTATCTAGCATAAGTTTATGCCTCCTTTAATAATATAAGATGCTAAATCGATGTTTGACCTTGAATCCAAAGCCATAATTATACATCAATACTAAATATTATATCATTAATTCCTTATAAAGTAAATAATTTTTTCGCACTGTTGAAACACACTAAAGTTAAAATGACCTGTATACAAACTATTGTTTTTTAATTAGTTTTATAGTATAATTTAAATTATTGAAATGTAGAGAATTAATATATAAATTTGGAACATAGGAGGTGTCTCCTTTGTCCAAATTAGTGGGGGCAAATAGATGAATGATAAAATAGTAATAAAGGGAGCAAAAGAACACAACCTTAAAAATATAAATTTAGAAATACCAAGAGATAAATTAGTCGTTATAACAGGGCTTTCTGGCTCTGGTAAATCTTCTTTAGCATTTGATACACTATATGCAGAAGGACAGAGAAGATATGTTGAAAGTCTATCTTCATATGCTAGACAATTCCTTGGATTAATGGAAAAGCCTGACGTAGAATCAATTGATGGGTTATCTCCAGCGATTTCAATAGATCAAAAAACTACTTCTAAAAATCCACGTTCTACTGTTGGCACGGTTACTGAAATATATGATTATATTCGTCTTTTGTATGCAAGAATTGGGGTGCCATATTGCCCAAAATGTGGTAAGAAAATAGAAAAACAAACAATTGACCAGATTATAGACAATATAATGGAACTTGAAGAAGGAACAAGAATACAAGTTTTAGCTCCTGTAGTAAGAGGAAGAAAAGGAGAATTCACAAAACTTTTAGACGAATTCCAAAAGCAAGGGTTCGTTAGAGCAAGAGTTGATGGAGACACTATAGAACTTTCAGATGATTTGCAGATTGATAGAAAGAAAAAACACAATGTAGAGCTTATTGTAGATAGATTAGTTATAAAAGATGACATTAGAAGCAGATTAACAGAATCAGTTGAAACAGCTTTAAAGAATGCAAATAATATAGTTATTATTGAAGATGCAACTCATAAAAAAGAAATGCTATTTAGCCAAAATTATGCATGTCCAGATTGTGGAATTAGTTTTGAAGAATTAACGCCTAGGATGTTTTCATTCAATAATCCATTCGGAGCATGTCCAAGTTGTACTGGTATTGGATATCTAATGAAAATGGATGAAGATTTAATTATACCAGATAAAAACAAAACATTATATGATGGAGTAAAAGCTTTTGGCTCTAGTGTTATGAAACGTGGCGATACAATGGCTAAAATGTATTTTGAAAGTATTGCACGCCATTATGGTGTTGAAATAAAAGGTGTTCCTATCAAAAAACTTCCACGTGACTTTTTAGAAAATATTCTATACGGCACGGGAGATGAAAAAATAAATTTTGAATATACCTCAGCAGCTGGAACAAGAAGATTTACAGCTCCATTTGAAGGAGTATTACCAACATTAGAAAGACGCCATAATGAAAC
>CALXWU010000051.1 GCA_944392505.1 uncultured Clostridia bacterium
ATAGTAAATGGAAAAGAAATAAAAGTATATAATGAAATGGATCCAAAAAATATTCCATGGGGAAAAGATGGAGTAGACTATGTATTAGAATGTTCAGGAGTATTTACAACAATGGAAAAGGCACAAGCACACTTAGAAGCAGGAGCAAAAAAAGTAATTATATCTGCACCATCGAAAGATGCACCTATGTTTGTAATGGGTGTAAATAATGAAACATATACACCAGATATGAATATAATTTCAAATGCATCATGCACAACAAACTGTTTAGCACCACTTGCAAAAGTTATTAATGATAATTTTGGAATTAAAGATGGATTAATGACAACAGTTCACTCTACAACTGCAACACAAAAAACTGTTGATGGAGCTTCTAAAAAAGATTGGAGAGGTGGAAGAGCTGCGTCTGCAAATATTATTCCATCATCAACAGGTGCTGCAAAAGCAGTTGGAAAAGTTATTCCTGAATTAAATGGAAAACTAACAGGAATGTCATTTAGAGT
The DNA here is from genome assembly GCA_944392505.1 of uncultured Clostridia bacterium. GTDB lineage: Bacteria > Bacillota > Clostridia > TANB77 > CAG-508 > CALXVA01. The sequence continues at coordinate 504 of CALXWU010000051.1, forward strand.
TCCTACAATAGATGTTTCAGTTGTAGATTTAACTTGTAATTTAGCAAAACCTGCAACATATGAAGAAATATGTAGTGCAGTAAAAAGAGCCTGCGAGAATGAAATGAAAGGTATAATGGACTATACTGATGAAGCAGTTGTATCATCAGATTTTATACATGATTCTCATACATGTATATTTGATGCTTCTGCAGGAATTGCCTTAACAGATACTTTTGTAAAATTGATTGCCTGGTATGATAATGAATGGGGTTATTCAAATAAACTTGTTGATTTAGCTATGTATATTGCAAATAAATAAGGTGGTTTGTAATTAAAATAGAGGCTAGAATAATATTATTTCATATTCTCAAATATTTCGAATATTATTCTAGTCTTTATATAGTAATTTTAATAGAAAAGGATTGATGTTAAATGAATAAAAAGACTGTAAAAGATGTAGATGTAAAAGGAAAAAAAGTTCTTGTTAGATGTGATTTTAATGTGCCATTAGATGAAAATGGCAAAATAACAGATGATACTAGGATTACTGCAGCGCTTCCTACAATAAAATATTTGATGGACAATGGAGCAAAAGTTATTTTATGCTCTCACTTAGGTAGACCAAAAGGAGAAGTAAATGAGAAATATTCCTTAAAGCCTGTTGCAGATGAATTAACAAATTTACTAGATAAAGATGTGAAATTTGCAACAGATATAACAGGAGATAGTGCAAAATCAGTAACATCTAGCTTAAGTAATGGTGAGGTTGCATTATTAGAAAATGTTAGATTTGATCCCAGGGAAGAAAAAAATGATGATACTTTAGCAATGGAACTTGCAGATCTTTCAGATGGAATATATGTAAATGATGCATTTGGTACGGCACATAGAGCACATAGTTCTACAGAAGGAGTTGCACATCATGTTGACGAAGCTGTTGCAGGCTTCTTAATGGAAAAAGAAATTACATTTTTAAATGGAACCTTAGAACATCCAGAAAAACCATTTATTGCAATACTAGGTGGGGCAAAAGTTTCTGATAAAATAGGTGTTATTGAGAATTTGTTAGATAAAGTTGACGAAATTCTAATTGGTGGAGGAATGGCATATACCTTCCTTAAAGCAAAAGGATATGAAGTAGGAGATTCATTATGTGAAGAAGACAAAATTGAAGAAGCAAAAGCTATAATGAAAAAAGCTCATGAGGCAGGTGTTAAAATAGTACTTCCTAAAGATACAGTTGTAGCGCCAAAAACTCCAGAAGAAATTGAAAGTTTAGATAAAAAAGAAAAACAAAAAGCTTTCATTAATTTCCTAAAAACTGCACCAGATAAAGTTGTTGATTCTGACAAAATTCAAGAAGGATGGCAAGGTTGCGACATTGGCCCAAGAACTGTAAGAGAATTTTCTAATGAAGTACAAGCTGCTAAAACTGTAATATGGAATGGACCACTTGGAATATGTGAAGTAGAAAAGTTTAGTATCGGAACAGAAAAAACAGCTGAGGCAATTGCAAGTTCTAAGGCTATCTCAATAGTAGGTGGCGGAGATTCTGCTGCTGCTATCAATAAATTAGGGTTAGGAGATAAATTTACGCATATATCTACTGGAGGAGGAGCATCACTTGAACTACTTGAAGGCAAGGAATTACCAGGTTTAGTTTGCTTAACAGATAAAGAGGAAAAAGTAAAAAAGGAAGAAAATACAAGAGCAAGCAAAAGTGATAACTCTATAGAAAAATAAGGGAGAAAATTATGAGAAAAAAAGTAATTGCTGGAAATTGGAAAATGAACATGCTTCCTGATGCAACAATTAGATTTATTGATGAACTTACTCCACTGGTAAAAGCTGCAGAAAGTGAAGTAATACTTTGTGTACCATATACTGATCTGTTTTATGCGCTGCTTACAGCACAAAATACAAATATAAAGATTGGTGCCCAAAACATGCATTGGGAAGAATCAGGTGCATACACAGGAGAAGTATCTGGACAAATGTTAAAATCAATTGGAGTAGAGTATGTCATAATAGGTCATTCAGAAAGAAGACAGTATTTTGCAGAAACTGATGAAACTGTTAATAAAAAAATAAAATCAGCTTTTAAATATGGATTAAAGCCAATTGTTTGTGTCGGAGAAACTTTGGAACAAAGAGAAGCAGGGAAAGAAAAAGAGATTGTAACTAAACAAATAGAACTTGCCTTAGAAGGACTAGCTGAAGAACAAGTAGAAAACACAATTATTGCATATGAGCCAATCTGGGCAATTGGAACAGGAAAAACTGCAACTTCAGAAGATGCAAATGATATGGTAAAGGCTATAAGAGAAAAAATATCAAATATCTATGGACAAATGGTAGCAAATAGAGTTATAATACAATATGGCGGAAGTGTAAAAGCTTCAAATGCTAAAGAGCTATTTTCTATGTCAGATATAGACGGTGGCTTAGTAGGAGGAGCAAGTTTAAAATCAGATGAATTTGCTAAAATAGTGAACTATAACAAATTGTAATTAAAAGGAGAAGATTAAGAATATGGACAAAAAGGTTACAATGCTAATGATATTGGATGGATTTGGTATAAATGAGAACCCACAAGCTAACGCAGTAAAAATGGCCAATACACCTAATATAGATAAACTAATGAAAACATGTCCTACAACTACAATGTATACAAGTGGCTTAAATGTAGGATTACCAGATGGACAAATGGGAAATTCCGAAGTGGGACATACAAATATAGGAGCTGGAAGGATAGTCTACCAAGAGTTAACAAGAATTACTAAATCTATCGAAGATGGCGACTTTTTTAGTAATCCAGAATTAGTAGAAGCAATAGAGAATTGCAAGAAAAATAATTCTAAATTGCATATATTAGGATTACTTTCAGATGGAGGAGTACATAGCCATATACGCCATTTATTTGCAATATTAGAACTTGCAAAAAGAAAAGACTTCGAAAATGTTTATGTGCATTGCTTTTTGGATGGAAGAGATACACCACCTACCTCAGGAGAAAGCTATATAATGAAGCTTGAAGAAAAGATGAAAGAAAAAGGTGTAGGTAAAATTGCAACTATTTCAGGAAGATTCTATAGCATGGATAGAGATAAAAGATGGAATAGAGTTCAAAAAGCATATGATGCTATTGTAAATGGAGAAGGAATTAAAGTAACCTCTGCAATCTCTGCAATAGAGGGTTCATATCAAAAAGAAGTATTTGATGAATTTGTAGAGCCTACAGTTATATGCCAAAACAATGAACCTATTGCTAAAATTGAAGAAAATGATTCAGTAGTATTCTTTAATTTTAGACCAGATAGAGCAAGAGAACTTACAAGAGCAATAGTAGATAAAGATTTTAATGAATTTGAAACTAAAAAGATGAACTTATGCTATGTATGTTTTACTCAATATGATGAGACAATGCCAAAGGTAAAAATTGCATTTAAACCAGAAACCTTGAAAAATACATTTGGAGAATATATAAGCAAAAAGGGCTTAACTCAATTAAGAATTGCAGAAACAGAAAAATATGCACATGTAACCTTCTTTTTCAATGGCGGAGAAGAAAAGCAATATCCTGGTGAAGATAGAATATTAGTTCCATCTCCAAAAGTGGAAACCTATGATATGAAACCAGAAATGAGTGCATACGAAGTAACAGATAAAGTAGTTGAAGCAATCAATTCTAAAAAATATGATTGTATAATATTAAATTATGCAAATCCAGACATGGTAGGCCACACAGGAAGTCTAGAAGCTGCAATTAAAGCAGTAGAAACAGTAGATGAATGTGTTGGAAGAGTAGTTGAAGCAATAAAGACAAATGACGGAATACTTATAATCACTGCAGATCATGGAAATTGTGAGCAAATGATAGATTATAAAACAGGAGAGCCACATACTGCGCATACTAACAATCCAGTTCCATTGATATTAGTTGGAAAAGAAGATGTGAAATTAAAAGAAGGCAAACTCGCAGATTTGGCACCAACTATGTTAGAATTAATGGGGCTAGAAAAACCAGAAGAAATGACAGGAGAAAGTATCATAACTAAATAAGAACTAATGACTGGAGGAAGATATGATAGAAAATTCAGAGATAAAGAAAGTTTACTCTGAATTACAGAAACAATTATTTTATTTGATACCAGAAAAATGGGATAGAATATATTTATATGCTTCTGTAGAAGAGAAAATTAAAGGGATTGAAACAGGAGAATTATTCTTTTACTATTTCCCTAAAGGAATATTAAAGAGAAATCCAATAAATGTATACGAAGTGCCTAATAAATTCAATCTTAATGAAGAGGAATATATTAAATTAGTTGAAAGGCTTTATCAAGAAGTAAAAAAAATTAGAAATATATTTAAAACAAATAAACATAGATTATGGCATAGTGTAACAATAAGAATAGAAGAATCAAAATTTGAGATAGAGTATAATTATGAAGAACTTAATTCTATTAATTATTCAAACGCAGATAAACATATTATTTGGAAATATAATAATTTAAATTTACCAGATGAAGCATTTAGTAGTCATGACAGAAAAATAATCCGTAAATATATAAATGAAAATATATATTTCAGTCCAGACATAGAAACTTATTCAACATTTATCTATAGAAATCCTGTAAAAAAGATACTTGATTATAATAGAGAAAATAAAAGACAAGAATTTCTACCGGAAACGCATATACAAAAAATTGAGAAAAAAGCTAAAAATAATTTTGAAGAACAACATTATACTTACAAAATACAAGGCAGAAAAAGACTAAAAAGTCTATATAAAAATGAAAAAAGTGTAAATCCTAGAATATATATTGAACAAATTGAAGAACAGAGGAATAAGATTAGGAGCCAGATTTTAAAGCATATGTAAAGTTGAATTAATAATAATTAAAAAAGAAAGGAAGATTTTAAAATGAAAGATTATTTAGGAATTGAAAGTGTAAAAGCACTAGAAGTATTGGATTCAAGAGGAAATCCAACAGTTCAAGTAGAAGTAGTTACAGAAGGGGGATTTTCAGGTGTGGCTATGGTTCCATCAGGAGCATCTACAGGAAGTTTTGAAGCAGTAGAATTACGTGATGGAGACAAAGATAGATATTTAGGAAAAGGCGTTCAGAAAGCAGTAGATAATGTAAATAACATAATAGCTGAGAAACTAGAAGGCGAAAATGTATATGACCAAGTGAAAATAGATAAAATGTTAATTGAAATAGATGGAACAGAAAATAAAGCAAAATTAGGAGCTAATGCAACACTTGGTGTATCTTTAGCAGTAGCTAAAGCAGCAGCAGCTTCATTAGGCATGAGTTTATACAACTACATTGGAGGAGTAAATGCAAAAGAATTACCAATTCCAATGATGAATATTATGAATGGTGGAAAACATGCAGATAGTGGATTAACAGTACAAGAATTCATGATAATGCCAGTTGGAGCAAAATCATTCAAAGAATGTATGAGAATGGGTGTAGAAGTATATCACAACTTAAAGAGCGTATTAAAATCAAAGGGATTATCAACAGGTGTTGGTGACGAAGGTGGATTTGCACCAAATGTATCAAGCGAAAAAGAAGCCTTAGACTTAATTATGGAAGCTATTGAAAAAGCTGGATATATACCAGGAAAAGATGTATGCTTAGCCTTAGACTGTGCTTCAACAGAAATGTTTGACGAAGCTAAAAAAGTAGGAAAAGATGGATACTTATTCTGGAAAACAGGGGAATTCAAGACAAAAGAACAAATGGTAGATTTTGTTGTGGATTTAGCAAATAATTATCCAATAATCTCAATAGAAGATGGTTTGGCAGAAGAAGATTGGGAATCTTGGAAACTATTAACAGAGAAAATAGGAGACAAAGTACAACTAGTTGGAGATGACCTATTTGTTACAAATATCAAAAGATTACAAAAAGGTATAGACATGGGAGTTGCAAATAGCATATTAATCAAATTAAATCAAATCGGAACATTAACAGAAACCTTAGATGCTATAGAACTTGCACATAAAAATGGATATACAGCAGTTGTATCACATAGAAGTGGTGAAACAGAAGACACAACTTTAGCAGATGTTGCAGTAGCTACAAATGCAGGACAAATTAAAACTGGTGCACCATGTAGAACAGATAGAGTTGCTAAATACAATAGATTATTAAATAT
>CALXWU010000052.1 GCA_944392505.1 uncultured Clostridia bacterium
AAAGTAACTGGAAGAGTTAAATTTGAAAGATTAGGAAGAGATAAAAAACAAGTTAGCGTTTATCCAGTAGAGGAAACTGCTAATAAATAAAAATAAACTTGGGCAAAAGGGGCGTAAACTTCTTTAGTCCAAGTTTTATTTTTAAACTAAATTATCCATACTATACATTCCATTCTTTTTAGTAATGATGAATTTTGCAGCTGCCAAAGCTCCTTCTATGTAGATGTTTCTGGAATTTGCGGTGTGAGTTAATTCAATGGTTTCGTTTTCTCCCAAAAATAATACAGTATGTTCCCCTACAAGACTACCACCCCTTATAGAAGAAAAACCGATTTCGTTATCTAATCTGGCTATGCTACAATTCAAATGAGTTCTATTAAATACATAATTATATCTATTATTACATTCTTTATTAATTTTATTAGCTATCATAAGGGCAGTACCGACTTGGAGCATCTACTTTTCTTCTATGATGTTTTTCTATTATTTCTATATCCATATTTATTTTCACGTCGTTCAATTTCTTAGAAAATTTAGAAACTAAATCAGAAAATAAATGTATACCATATGACATATTGGAAGACTTGAAAATAGGAATTGCCTCTGAATATTCAAGTATTTTGTTTTCATCTTCTATAGAAAAACCAGTTGTAGCAATTACTATAGGAACAAGCTCTTTAACTGCATAATTAAGAGCTGTAAAAGTGGCATCTGTAGTAGAAAAGTCGATTATTACATCAGGCTTTTGAGTAATTCTACCTAATAAATCTACATTGTTTTTATCTATCCCATATTTTAAATTAAAGACTGAAGAACCTTTTATATACTCTGAAAGTGCTTTGCCCATATTTCCATTACAACCATTCAACAAAATATTTATCATAAAAATTGCCTCCAAAATGTTTTTTTATATTGATTATTTTAAATATAGTTCAAAATAATATAAGTAATAAAAAATATATAAGAAAAAAGATATAACTTTAATTTGTTATATCTTTAAATAATTCTTTTAATATTATATTCTATACAATTCTAAAAAATATCATACTTAAGAAAATATATGCATATCTATAAAAACTTTTTCTTTTTAATTTGTTGCGTAAATATAAATAGGTTTCTAGACAAGCACTATATTTATCCATAATCGTAACTATGTACGATTCTTTATAGCGAGGAAAACTTAATGTGACAGGCCACATATGCTTTAATATAATATCTTTTTCAATATCATTTAATTCAAATATTTCACTGGCATTTTCAAGTGCAATTCTAGGATGAACAAAAGCATGTAGCCCTGAAATATCAATATTTCTATATTTTTTTCTCCAATCATATAAAAACAAATCATGAAGCATTGCAGCACGTGTAGCAGATATATAATCTAATTTTAATTTTTTACAGGCTATATATGTAAAATATGCAACCTGCATACAATGTTTGTAGCAAGAGGTGTTACAGTGCTGCCTATAATTTTTCATTTGCTTTACTGTGTCATTTGAAATAATATCATCAATAATATTAAAAAAATCTACCAGTTGATATTTTTTATTCAATCTGCTATGAATATCTTTATCAATATATGAATCAATATTATGTCCAATCTCTGAATAAATATCATCAGTAACTTCTTCATTTATAACCTTCAAATTACTTTTCCTTTTCAAAGAAATCAATTTCATTATTATTACTCCTAAAATAAATACTATATATATTATATCATTTTTACTACAAAAAGTGAAGCAATTAAGAAATGTTTAATATGTATCACATTGCGAACATATTGCAAATGGTAATGTAATAGTTAAAAAGTTTTTAATAAGGTATCAATCTTTTCCTTGCTCTTTTCCGATAATTCAATCAAAGGAAGTCTTGGAACTCCACAATCAAAACCTATTTTATTCATTGCATATTTTACTGGAATTGGATTAACTTCACAAAATAGTGCATTTGTAAGAGGAAGAGAATACAATTGTGATGCACATGCTTTTTGCCAGTTTCCAGTTAAATAATCCATTGTCATTTCATGAACAAATTTTGGAAATACATTTGATAATACAGAGATTACACCAAGTCCACCTAAAGACATAATAGGAATTGTTTGATCATCATTTCCAGAGTAAATTGTTAGTTCATCCTTACATAATTGTGCAATTTTTGCTACTTGAGAAATATTGCCACTAGCCTCTTTTATAGCAACAATATTAGAAATTTTAGATAACTCGAAACAAGTAGAAGGCTCAATATTAAGACCGGTTCTGCTAGGAACATTGTATAAAATGATAGGAAGAGATGTGTTTTCTGCTACTTTGGCATAATGTACAATAAGACCTTCTTGTGTGGTTTTGTTGTAATATGGAGTTACTAAAAGTAATGCGTCAACACCAACACTTTCTGCATATTTTGATAATTTAATTACATCTTTAGTATTATTTCCACCAGTACCTGCAATAATTGGGACTCTTCCATTTGCAACTTTTACACTAAACTCAATTACAGATTTTTTCTCTTCTAAGGTCATTGTGGAAGATTCGCCAGTAGTACCACAGATAACTAAGCTATCAACACCTTCAAGAATTTGAAATTCAATTAATTTTCTTAGCTCTTCAAAGTTAACACCATCATTTGTAAACGGAGTAACTAAGGCAGTAGCACAGCCTTTAAAAATAACTTTTTTCAATAATTATCACCTCTATTAATGTATATGCTGTAAATTGTAGCATTAAAACTTATAAGCATATAAAGAAAATTTTACAGTTCTCAGGTGAATTTTTTATAAACCTCTTGACAAAAATCAAAGTTAATATAAAATAATAGTAGCTTAAATGCGGAGAACAAAAAAGTACTAGAAAGGTACTTTTAAATAAAAAAATTAAGTTTCTTGAATTATAAGTTGGAGTAGACATAAGTATTTTTGGAGTTCAAAGATTTAAGAAAACAAAGGAGTGAAAAGACGAAATGCTTAAAACCATTGCGACAGTAAAAAAAGAGAGAGAGAGAGAGAGCTAACTTCTAAAGAATATAGCTTTATTAATAATACAAAAAAATATATAAAATATAGAGATATAAAAATAAGGATGGATTATAACTTAAAGGAGCTGAATGCTTTAAGTTATAATCTGTCCTTTTTGCGTGTCAGAAACTAGAGAAAAAATAAACAATGGAGGTAAAAAAAGATGGAACAAAGCATAAAGAATAATAAAGAAAAGCGATTTAATGAGAAAGGGATTACATTAGTTGTACTTGTAATAACTATAATAATCATAATAATATTATCAACAGTAACCATAAACGTAGTATTTGGAGACGGGGGATTACTAGAACAAGCGCAAGGAATAAAGGATTCTACAGAACAATCAATAGCAGATGAGGAAGAGGAAACAGATAAGATAATGCAAGTATATGCAAATGAAATGGCTACATCAGAAGAAATAACAGAGCCAGTGATTCCAAATGGAACAATAAAATTTGGAGAAACAAATTGGGTAGGAAATGGAACAGCGACAGTGACAGTAAGCGCAAGTATAACAGGAATGACATTGCAGTATCAAACAAATAGCACAACAGGGAATTGGACAACTATACAAAGCGGAGGAACAATAACGAATTTAAAACATGGAGACAAAGTGTATGCAAGACTATATGATGGAACAAATGAAAGTGAATATGAAGTAAAAAACATAATAGATGAAATACCACCAATTGTAGCTATAGAAGTAACTAATTTAACATATAGTGGTGTAACATTAAATGTAACAGCAAGTGATGAACAAAGTGGATTAGCAACATCAGGCAGATACACATATTATTTAAATGGGGCACAAAGAACATCTAATATGACAAGTAGTTACAATTACACAGGCTTAAGCGCCTCGACAAAGTATACACTAAAAGTAGTAGTAAAGGACAATGCAGGAAAAACAGCTGAAGTAAGTGTAATAATAACAACGCCAGAACGTATATTGACAGTTAAAGAACAATTAAAAGAAGGAGATTTCGTATATTATATAGACGGAACCAGTACACTGAGAAAATGCGCAGTATTATATGGACCAGAAAATGCAAACTATTCAGACTATGGAATACAAATAATAACAATGGAAACTCTAGAGCAAGTGACAATAGGAGTGAATTATGGTCCAAGCACAAGTGGAGGAAAGGGATATTCAAGCTCAGTAAGTGGATATAATAATTCTATAACGACATTAAATAACGCAACAAGCAAATACTTAAATACAACATATGCAAGTAGTGTAAGGTGTGTAGGTACTTTGCCAGATGAGCCAAGCAATACTTATGCGTATCGTATACTAAATCATGGTGTTTATCCAATGGCAGCAACAGAAAATTGCAAATCAGACTATGACCAGTTAGTAGCATTAAATCTAATCAATATAGGTACTTCATATGCACTTGCTTCACGCAGAGAAATATCGCGTGGTGATTTGGAGAGTTATCAGATATGGTCTTATAGTGGTGCAAGTGCTACTGAAGTAACCATTGCATCACGATTTAAGAATATATATAGTGGTCAAAGTCAATATTATAGTTATGCGCAAACATTTAATATAAGACCAGTATTTACTCTAAATCCAAACCTTAACATAGTAGACGGAAATGGAACAGAAAATGACCCATACGTCTTAGGAGTATAATTGGTAGTTTGCATTAATTATGAGTCTACTAAGCGCAATCAGAGAAAAAAGGACACTATTTGAAGTGCCCTTTTTTCTCTTGTAAATTTATTCAAAAAATGGTAAAATAGATGTGTTAAAAATTTAAAATACAGGAGGAAAAATGTTAGAATTAAAGGATATTTGTTTTTCAAGAGATAATAAAAATATATTGAAAAACGTGAATTTAATAATTGATAATGACAAAATGGTGGTTATCACAGGACCAAATGGTTCAGGAAAATCAACACTTGCAAAAATTATTATGGGAATTGAAAACCCTGACTCAGGGAAAATAATTTTTGATGGTAAAGACATAACTAAGCTTTCAATAACTGAGAGGGCCAAGATGGGTATAGGTTTTGCTTTTCAACAACCAGTTAGATTTAAGGGCTTGACAGTAAAAGACTTAATAGAAGTATCTGCAGGTAACAGAATCAAGGTATGTGATGCGTGTGATGTTTTAGCAGATGTTGGCTTATGTGCTCAAGAATATTTAAACAGAGAAGTGAACGGTGAACTTTCTGGAGGAGAGCTAAAAAGAATAGAGATAGCAATGCTTGCTGCAAAAAAGTCAAAGCTTACAATTTTTGATGAACCAGAAGCAGGAATTGACTTGTGGAGTTTTAACAACTTAATTTCTGTGTTTGAAAAAATGCATGATGACATAAAAGGATCAATAGTAATTATTTCTCACCAAGAGAGAATATTGAATATTGCAGATGAAATTGTATTAATTACAAATGGTAAAGTGGAAAAACATGGACCAAGAGAAGAAGTTTTACCACAAATTTTTAATAAGGTTAAGCCTTGCCATAAGTTAGAGGATAATAAGAAATGCAGCGAAAGGGGGCTTAATTAGTATGGATAAGCTTGAAAAAAATTTATTAAAACAAGTTGCAGATATAGAGAAGACACCAAGGGGAGCATACAATATTAGAAAAAATGGCGAAGGAATTGAAAGAAATACTACAGCTAATATTGATATTGTAACGAAAAAGGACAAACCCGGTATAGATATAATCATAAAACCAAATACTAAGAAGGAAAGTGTACACATACCAGTAATACTGACTCAAGGAGGAATAACTGATGTGGTATATAATGACTTTTACATTGGAGAGAATGCAGATGTAGTTATAATAGCAGGTTGTGGAATTCACAATAGTTCTTGTGATACTGCACAGCATGATGGTATACATACATTTCATTTAGCCAAAGGGGCAAAAATTAAATACATAGAAAAGCATTATGGAGAGGGAGAAGGAACAGGAGATAGAATTTTAAATCCTCAAACTATAATTAATCTTGATGAAAATGCCTCAATGGAAATGGAATCTGTACAGATAAAGGGTGTAACATCAACTATTAGAGAAACATTTGCAAATATGAAAGCAGGAAGTAGTTTAGTAATTTCTGAAAGAATAATGACAACCGGTAAGCAGTTTGCAAAAACAGTTTTTGATGTAAACTTAGCTGGAGAAGCTTCAAGTGTACATGTTGCTTCAAGATCTGTTGCAGAAGATAATTCACTTCAAGAATTTATATCAAATGTAAAAGGAAATGCAAAATGTTTTGGACATGTAGAGTGTGACGCTATAATAATGGGAAACGGCAGAGTAATTTCAGATCCAAAAATAGAAGCTAATAATGTTGAGGCAAGCTTAATACATGAAGCGGCAATAGGAAAAATTGCAGGAGAGCAATTGATAAAAC
>CALXWU010000053.1 GCA_944392505.1 uncultured Clostridia bacterium
TCAATACTTTCTGGGATTATAGGTGATTTATTTTTACCGTTCTGGAATGTTACTTCGGTGTGTACCGTGCTTTTACTTACTCCGAATTTTTTTGCTGCACCTCTTACTGTATCTTTTGAATCTATTATATAATGTGCCAAGTTTATCGCACGCTCTTCTATATACATTTTTCCCAATTTAAAAAACCCCCTAAGAAAACTATATTTTGTAACATTGTATTCTTAAGAGAAGTCCAATAGAACAAAAATATAATATAGTTCTACTGTTTGAAAATTTGATTTAAGGTAAAAATACAAGTATAAAAAAATTCTCACTAATTTACATCTTTCGACATAAAATATAATGACTGATTGTTTAATTAGAGGTGATAAGGTTGAAAAATGTAAGAAAAGGAGACATTGTAGCAAGAAAATCGCATAATAAAGATGTGATATTTATAGTTGATAGAATAATAAAAAATCAAATAGCAATATTAACTGGAATTACCACTAGGCTTAAAGCAGATAGTTATATTGATGACTTGGAAATAATTGATAAAAGAGATGTTCAAAAAGTATTTTCTGAAATAGACAAGAAAATTGATAAGCATGCAAATAATACAGAAATAGAGAAAAATAGTTTATTTAAAAGAAGTAATAAAGTTATATATACAGGTAAAATACTCCACCTGGATGGAGATAAAAGATATAGCGAAAAATCTAATATGTACTATAAAAAGATGGGCTTAAAAGCAATTGTAAGAAATATTCCAGAAAGTAGACAAGTGAGTGTTGTAAATAATTTAATTGATAGATATAAACCAGACATCTTAGTTATAACTCGGTCATGATCGGAATGATAAGAAATGGAAGAAATTATGAAGATCTATATAATTACAGGAATTCAAGATATTTTGCCCAAACAGTTAGAAATGCTAGAAAAAATGATAATAATAAAGATTTAGTTATTTTTGCGGGAGCATGTCAAAGCTATTATGAAGCATTAATAGATGCTGGTGCTAATTTTGCGTCTTCACCTGCAAGAATTTTAATAGATTTCGTAGACCCCTTAGTTGTGGCAAGAAAAGTGGCAACAACAGACTCAAATAAATACATTACTATTAATGATATAGAAGAGGAACTAAGAGATGGGGAAAGAGGAATAAATCGGTATTGGAGCTATTGGGAAAAGGAAAACTTTATTAATTTAAAATATTGATATATGACGTATCTTGTGATAGTATTACGTAGGGAGTGAATCAATCGTGGAAACAGATGAAAATAAAGAGGAAAAATTAAATGATGATAATATTTTAAACAAAAAAGTTGATAATAAAATAAGCGAGGTTGAGGAAACACTTAAAGATAAAAAAGGAACAATTAAGGATACAAAAGAAAAAAATGAATTAAGTGTAAATGATGAAATAAAACCAGAAAAGAAAAAAGAAATACTAAAGAAAGTAAGCAATATTTTTTTTATTGTATTATTCAATATAGTATTTCCATATATAATATATTTAGCTTCAAATTTAAATAATAATGAATTTTATAGTATGAAAAATTTACGAGAGGAAATGGCATGGGAATTTTTAGCTCGTTTATCTCAAGTAATGAAGGCTTATGGAGGAATCTTCATATCTTTTGCATATGAATTTGCTATGATTTATGGACTATATTTCTTTTTCAAAGCAATTTTTAGAAAAAGTTTAAGAAGCAATATAGCATTAGCAATTGTATTTAATGTTATATCTATTATTTCATATTATAAAATAGGGGTAGTTGAAAAACCATTTTGGCCAGAAGATATTTTGCTTATAGGCAATGCAATGGAAATTGCCGGATATGGAAATATAACATTAGAACCAATAATAATAATTCAAGTATTTATAAGTGTTGCAATACTTGTGGTGCAATGGTTAATTACTAAATATTCTAAATATGAAGGCAAACTGAAAAATGTAACTAGAATAATAATGGGAATTGTTGCAACTGTAGTTTTATGCGTAATTTCACTATTTAATTGGACAGAGGTAAAAGGATTTGAAGAGAACAACTATATTCATGAGGAAGGCTATTATAGATATGGAGCAAATGTAGAATTTTTCCGAAACTTATATAAATTAGTAGAAAAGCCAAAATTGGATATATATAGTGAGGAAAGGCTAGAACAAATAAAAGAAAAAAGTGAAACCTTAGGAGAAGAAGATACAGAAAAAGAAGAAACACCAAATATAATTGCTATAATGGTTGAGTCTTTATCAGATATAACTAAGGTTAACTCGTTAGAATTTGAAAAAGACCCACTTCCCACATATAGAAGCCTTTTAGAAGATTATCCTAATGGAAATATTGTAGCAAGTATATATGCTGGCGAAACTTCTATGTCTGAATTCGAGTTCTTAACAGGAAGTTCGACTAGGTTTTTAAATGGAAAAAAATACCCTTATTCTCAAATTTTAAAAAATGATACGATATCCATTGTTAGTGTATTGAAAAATCAAGGCTATTATACAACTGCAATTCATGCAAATGGAGGAGAGTTCTATAATAGAGATAAAGCATATGAGTATTTGGGATTTGACAAAATGATATTTGAAGATGATATGCAAGATATAGATAATATCTATGATGATAACATTTCTGACATGGATACAGCAGAAGAGATTGTAAAACAATATGAAGATATAGAAGGAACTAAAAAGTTCATATTTGCAATAACAAAAGAATTACATTCGCCACTTAATTCTACAAGGTATTCGAACTATGAAATAGATGTAAAAGCAAAAGCCAATATTCCAGATAATGAACTATCTACAATAAAAGTTTATACACAAGGGTTATATAATTTTGACCAATCACTAAAATATCTTTTAGATTATTTTGAACAAAAAGAAGAAAAAGTAATGATAGTCTTTTTTGGAGACCACTTGCCAGGACTTAATACTTTATATGATTTGGAATATGGTGAAGGAATAGGAAGATACGAAACACCATATGTAATTTGGACAAATTATGAGATGGGGCAAGAAGAAATAGAAAAATATAGTAAGGATAAAATATCAATTGCAGGATTATCAATGATGACACTAGAAGCTGCAAATATAAATCTTCCATGGTATTATGACTTTATTAATGAATTTTATAAACAATATCCAGTATGCACAAATAAATTTTTAGTAGATAAAGATGGAAATGAATTGAGCATTGATACAAACAATGAATTGATTGAGGATTACAATATAATTGTATTTGATTTATTATATGAAAAGAATATTGAATTGTAACAGAATTGTTACAAAAATGTAATATAACTGTAACATATGCCAAAATAATTGACAAACTCTTAGGGACAAGCTAACTCCAACAATTCGACATTTAATCCCGTGCTTTGACTTTTACCTAAAATTATGATATTATTTCACCAGAAATTAGGAGTAGGTGATTAAATGATTTGCCAAAATGATATTAAAAGTCTAAAGACTGATATTGATGAAAAAATTGGACAAAAGATAATTGTTAAAGGTTCATTAGGAAGGAGTAAATCGTTTGAGAAAGAAGCCACTATAGAAAAAGCTTATCCAAATTTATTTGTTATTAAATTTGAAGAGAATAATAGAAACGTAAGCTATAGTTATACAGATATTTTGACAAGAACAATAGAGGTGGATGTATATGATGGAAAAGGATACAGCCCACTAATTCCACCACTTTCAGCTATTGAAGCATAATATTAATAAAATAAGAAAAATAATAGAACAAAAAATTCCTAGAAATAGGAATTTTTTTTATTTGTACAAATATATATTATATAACTAGAATTTTAAGGAGGGATATTAATGGTGGTAGAAACTACTAGAGACAATATCTGTGTAAATCATATAATAGGACAAAAAACTGAAAATTTTATAGCTGAGGGAGATAGTATAATTCCAGATATAAAACCAGATATAATAAATGAGGTTTGTACAAGTGGAACAGTCTGCATCTATAAAAAAGAAATAAACGAAGGCAAAGTAAGACTTGATGGATGTGTTAATGCATATATAATGTATCAAGCAGATGATGAAAATAACAGTATAAGAGGACTAAATGTAAATTTAGATTTTACACAAATTATTGATATGCCAAATGCTATGCCTGACATGAATTTGGAAACAGATGTAAAACTAAAGAATGTAGAGTGTAAAGTAATCAATGGCAGAAAAATAAATGTAAAAGCATTTTTGGAAGCTAATGTAAAAATAACATCAAATGAAAATATTGATATAATTAATAATGTTAATCTAAAAGGAATTCAAATGCTAAACAAAAACTTAAATGTAAATTCGCTTATAGGTAGAGGAACAACAAAAGCATATGCAAAAGATACTTTAGTAATAGATAATATTGATAATTTATCAGAAGTAATGAAAGCAGATTTACATATATCAAATAAAGATGTAAAAATAAGCTATAATAAAGTTCTTGCAAAAGCAGATCTAAATGTACGTATATTGTATTTGACTGATGATAACAGAATAAATTCTGTAGAGAGCGTAATTCCAGTAATGGGATTTATAGATATTGAAAATGTTTCAGAAGAAAACCTGGTAGATACAAAATATGAAATAAAGAACTTAATTATTAAACCAAACAATGTGGAAGAACATTCAATTTATGTTGAAGTAGAACTTGAAATTTATTGTGAGGTGTATAGAAATCAAGAAATTAATTTAATCCAAGATTTGTATAGCCCAAGGACAAATGTTACTTTTACTCAAAAACAAATACAAGTAATGCAAAGAAGAGAAAATGTGCAAAGAACGTGTAATATTAGAGAAAAACAGCTTGTACCTGAAATTGGCTCAAATAAGATTTATGATGTAAGTACAGGTGTAGAAATAACTAAACAATCAATATTAAATGACAGAATATTATATGAAGGAGAATTAAAATTAGGATATATATTTAACTCGGGTAGCGGGGTAGGCACTAAAAATACTTCTATACCATTTAGTTTTAATGTGGATTTTTCAGGAGTTAATCAGAATTCAAATATAGATACAAATGTTGAAATAGGAATGCAAGACTTTGTAATAACTGATGATGGAAGTATTGATGTAAAAGTAGATATAGTGTTTAATGTAGTGCTCTTAAATAGTGCAGAAATAAATATAATTGATGATATAAATGAAGAAGAAAATAGAAGCATAAATACATGTAGCTTGGTAATTTACTATGTTAAAGCAGGAGATACTTTATGGAAAATTGCTAAGAAATTTGGAAGTACAGTGGAGGAAATAGCAAGGATTAATGGAATAGAAAATGTAGACAAATTAAATGTAGCACAGCAATTATTTATTCCTAGATATAATGGATAAAAAACATGAAAAAATATTTAGTAGATATAGAATAAAATTACCTTATGTGCAAATAAAAGGGCTAAAAGATAATAAAAATTTAAGTAAAATAATAAAAATAATAGCGATTCTAACAATTGCTATTATTGTATTTAAAGTAGCAGTAGATAGTACAATACCAATTATTGATGAACAATGCAGGACAATGGCAAAATCTATTGCTACTAAAATTTCAAATGAGGAAGCAACAAGAGTTATGGCAGATTATAAATATGAAGACTTTTGTAATATAGAAAAAGATGAAGAAGGAAATATAAAAATGATTAGTGCTAATATGATAACAATAAACAGGATAATATCTGATATTCCTATACTAATACAAGAGGAATTAGAAAAAGACGAGAACAATACTTTTACAATAAAGCTTCGGAAGCTTCACAGGAATTAAGTATTTTGCCGGCTTAGGACCTGATATTAAAATAAGAATGATGACAGACGGAACGGTTGAGACAGATTTAAGATCAGAGTTTAAAGAAGCGGGGATAAATCAAACTCTTCATAGAATATATTTAGAAGTAAAATGCCAGGTAAACATTCTTACTCCATATGATACGATCACAGAGACTATTTATAACCAAGTACTTTTAGTAGAAGGAGTAATAATAGGGAATATACCTGATGCATATTATAATTTGGAGGGATTAAACGGAGATCAGAGTTTGGAATTAGTGGATTAATATATAATAAAAACCTCAGAAGTTTTAGACTCTGAGGTTTTATACATAAACAATTATCTCTTACTAAATTGTGGAGATTTTCTAGCCTTTTTAAGACCATATTTCTTTCTTTCTTTCATACGTGGATCTCTTGTTAAGAAACCAGCAGCTTTTAATACAGGTCTATATTCTCCATTTGCTTCTAATAATGCTCTTGCAATACCTAAACGAATTGCACCAGCTTGACCTGTAAATCCTCCACCTTGTACTTTACAAATAACATCATATTTATCAGTAGTATTTGTAGCAGTTAATGGTTGTCTAACTATAACTT
>CALXWU010000054.1 GCA_944392505.1 uncultured Clostridia bacterium
CTTTTTTCTTAATGTTTGCTCCAATTAAAATTAAAGTAAATATTCCAAAAATCAAAATAAGAGTACCATATTTATAAAATGCATTTGCTGTAGTTTCTAATGTAAATACATCATTTATCAAAA
This sequence comes from uncultured Clostridia bacterium, assembly GCA_944392505.1. Taxonomy (GTDB): domain Bacteria; phylum Bacillota; class Clostridia; order TANB77; family CAG-508; genus CALXVA01. The sequence goes on from CALXWU010000054.1 coordinate 124, forward strand.
GAGCCACAATAAAGATTATACAACAAACTGCTGCCGCCAAGGATTTAGCCTCTTTCATATTAGCTAGTTTTTTGAATATATTTAAGCAGAACATTACAGCGATACTTACAAAAGACATAAGTGCAAGTGCCCAAATAAATATAAATATTATTTCAGGTAGTTCTAAGAAAGCAGTTAATCTACTGTTAACGATTATAAAATAGATAGGGGAAATTCTGCTTATTGAGTATATATCTGAAAAAGTAAATACAAGTAAACCGATAGCTAAAACCAAGAATATTCCACATATTAATATTGAGGCAAAGGCAACTTTTGAAGTATCCTCCTTTTTATTTAACATAGGTGAAATGAAGTAAAGGAAGAACAAGCCATTAAAAGCAAATACATTACTTGCTCCGGCTAAGAATATGTTACTAGTACCATTCGCAAAAATAGGTAAAGACCTTTCAATCCTTAGTAGGTCGACAACAAATATGAAAGTAAAGAAAATGCTAAGAAGAGCAAGAGGAACTATAATAGTGTTTGCTTTTATGATGGATTTTTTACCAATCAAATTTGCTACGACGGCAACAAATAAGAACAAAAACACTATAAATGCTATTGGATAATTTTCAAAATAAACTAGCAATAAGTTTTTGGAAAACATTCTGGTAAGAAATGCAGCTTCACCAATAAGATAGCAAATACATAAAATGCCAATTAAAAATTTTAAAACCTTACCCCCAAGGTATTCTGATATATCAATGATGTCAAGCCCTAAAAAGTTTTTAAGAAGCTTAACAGTAAGAATAGCGAAAACCAGCACAAGAGCAAGTATATATATACAATTTAAAACAGAAGCGGTACCAGAATTATCTAAAATCATTTGGGGAAGATTTAGAACAATATGATTCACAAATAAAACTACAATTAAACAAATTGCTTCAAAATTTCCAAGTTTAGTATAATTCATTTTAAACCACCCTTCAATATATTTAGGTTTTTAAAAGGCTCTACCTATAAACCTTTCGGTATAATATTTATTGTTCATTTGGATATTTCCATTTCATACTAATATGCTCTTGCTTTGCTTCTCTCTTGGTGTCAAGAAAATCAGCTCTTTTTTCTCTTTTCCAGGTAGGAGCATTAAACAATCCATTAAAAATCTTTCCTTTAGACGGAATATATGGATCAAGATATGAAACTCCAAAAGATTTGATTTTACTTGCAATTAGAAGATGAATAAATGCGCCAATAGCAATTCCAAGTAAACCTGCGAAATACCCTAATATGATGTATACAAAACGGCTTACCCTACAGTGAAAAGCTAAGTAATAATCTGGAATTGTAAATGATGTAATACCAGTTATGGCAACTATTATAATTAATATGGGGCTAACAATACCTGCATCAACAGCTGCTTGGCCAATTATCAGAGCACCGATTATTCCAATTGTAGGACCAACAGGAGTAGGAACTCTTAAACCAGCCTCTCTTATAAGTTCAAAGGAAAGTTCCATTATAATAATCTCAAAAATAATTGAAAAAGGAACAGAAGCACGTGATGCAACTATTGCAAATAACAACTCTGTAGGTATAAATTCTTGATGAAAACTAGTTATTGCAACATATAATCCTGGCAAAAATAAGGTTATTAGAAAAGCTGCAATTCTTATAAGTTTTAGCAAATTTGCAAATTGGAATTTAATATTGTGATCTTCTGGAGATTCCAAAAAATCAATAAAAGTAGCTGGAACTATTAATGCATAAGGACTACCATTTACAATAACCACAATCCTACCTTCTAATATATGTGTTGCTGTTTTATCAGGCCTTTCTGTAGCAATTACTTGTGGTAAACTATATTTGCTATTATCTGCAAATAATTGCTCTAATTGCCCAGAAGAAACTAAGTAATCAATATTAATATTGTTTAACCTATACTTAGCTTCTGCAACCAGGTCATCATTAGCAATATTTTTCATATAACATAAAGCACAATTGGTTTTACTTACTTTTCCTATTTTCAAATTCTCAATTATGAGATTCTCATTATTAATTATCCTTCTTAACAATGTAGTATTAGTACGAAGGTTTTCTACAAAAGCCTCTTGTGGACCTCTAATTACAACTTCATTTTCAGGCTTAGACACGCTTCTTGTATTATAGCCTTTAATATCTATATCAAAAGCAATATTTAAAGTGTCAATAAAAAGAACACATTCACCAGAATTAACACCATTAAATACATCTTCGAATTTAGATTGGATTTTTACACTGTTTTGAGGGAGTAAAGAATTAAAAATATATTCTTTTATATCAAATTTCTTAACTTTCCTAACAGTTATGTTATTCGTAACAGCTTCTGATATAACTTGGTTTTGACTTCCATCAAAAGAATTAGCAGTATTACGCACCATTAAAGGTTTCAAAACATAATTATTTACTGAATCCATGTTTATCATTCCATCAATAAATAGCAAAAATGCTCTATATTGCTTATTTCTTGCGGTTAAAGTGAATTCGCGCAGTATAATATCGCTGTTTATCATCAAATTATACTTAACTTTAATATATTCAATATTTACATCTATACTTGGAAAAATTTCTTCTACAGTATCAATCTCTTCTACTTGGTTATTAGTGTTAGGAACAGTTTCGCTAGAAGCAGGAAGAGTAAAATGATGAGAAGGTGCTTCTTCTATTGGGAAAAATACTTTCTTAAAAGTATTTACAATTTTCATATTTAATCCTTCTTCCTCATAAAAATATTTTCTAATATATCTTTTCCCAAAAAAGTGAAAATATGTATGAAAATTTTTATTTACTATAAAATCACTATAGTATTTTTTATAAGTTTATGTTATACTATTTTTAAATTGAAAACATTTAACTTTTGAAAAATAGAAAGGATGGTTTATATGAAAAAGACAAATATTATTATTTTTATTGTGATGTTATTAATCATTACTGTATTAGTGTGTTACATAATTTGGGGCATGCCAAAAACTGGTGAAGAATCTGGAAACTTAAATGGAGGCACTCCAGTAACAAATGAAGAATTAGTACAACTAAATGCAGTAGATGTGGTAAATGATGTGAACACAAACGCTGGAGGAAACGGACAAAATGAAGTTGACTCAAATCAAGTTGATACAAATCAAACAAATACTGTAGGTGGAAATAATGCTGGCAATGGTAATGGTAACAATTCTGGAAATGGCAATAATGGAGTAAGTACAAATGCTAGGGCATATATAGGAGATTGGTACATAAGTGAAGAAGCATATAGAAATGCCGAAGAAATTGACCACATACTTGATTTAAGAGAAGATGGTTTAATCTCTGATTCAGAGTTTGAAAGTCAAATGGCTTCTGATATAAATGCAGAAGTTCCAGAATTAGATATTGAAAGATGCACAGATGGTCAAATATTTTTTGATTTTACACTAACTAGTCCAGCACCTCTTCAGAGAGAAGGTAAATTAGATAATATGGTTGTAACTTTGGATAGAGGTGTAGGAACATTTACTTATACAGATAACTGGGGAACTAGAGGAAATGGTACAATTACTTTAAAAGATAATCAAATAGAATTAAAACTTGAAACTACAAGTGCTGCACAAGGAGCATTATGGGGAGTAGAGGGGATTTACACCTTTTCATATAAAAGAATAGATTAATTCAGTGAAAAATTTTTAAAAGAGGCAATCTAATGGACAAGATTAAAAAACAGGAATTGCATGAAATATTTCAGAAAGCAAAACAAGGAGAAGCAAATGCGTTAAAGGAATTACACGAGAAATATCACAAATTGATTTATAGTATTGCTTTTTCTATTTTAAAAAATAAAGAGGACAGTGAAGATGTAGTCCAAATTGTATTCTTAAAAATATTTCAAACAGATAAAAACAAATTACCTACAGCCAATGAAGCAAGTTGGCTGTATTCCTTGACTAAAAATGAAACTCTTAATTATTTGAGAAAGAAAAAACTAGAAGTAAATATAGATGAAATATATTATATGTCTGAAGAAGACAATGAGTTAAATAAAATAATTGATAATGATAGTTATAATAGGATTATTACTAAATTAGACAAACAAGCACAAGAAATAGTATCACTAAAAATATTATCTAATATGTCATTTAGGGAAATATCATTATTGTTAAATATGCCAATGGGGACAGTACAATGGAAGTATTATACTTCTCTATATACATTAAGGTTATTATTGGGCAATATCTCTATGGTTATTATTGGAATATTAATATTTATTAAAGCTGATTTATCCAACAAAAAGCTGGAGCAAAACTCCGAAAACTTGGAAAATGAATCAGAAAGTGGAGAAGGTAAAAATGAACAATTCGAAAATGAGATAAATTCTAGTAAGGAAAACGAAACTGATTCAACAATTTCGTCAGACAATCTTCTGGATAATATTACTGAAAATGTTATTGATAATACTGATGATTTTATTCAAAACGAAATAATAGAAATTGAAGAAGCACAAGAAAACAATTACGAAAATACAAATTTTAATATAGGAATATTAAGCTTTACAGGAATCTTTTTATTCTTTACCATAATTTTTACAATTATTTTTGTAAAACACCAACAAAAAGCACGTAAAAATGTGTCTAAATAGTAGGAAGGATAAAGGTGGTAAAAATGAAAAACGGAATAAAGATATTACTTATTATATTGGGAGTAATAATAATTTTAGGATTGACATTTTTTACAGTTGATTATAATAGAGTACAGAAACAAGAAAAGCCAATATTTTGTGTAAAAGATGCCATTGCTAACGATGGAGGAACTGAGGAGTACTTAGGCTTAGGCTATAAAGTAATTGATTTTAATAGGTATAATGGATATGATGAGATGAAAATAGGCTCTTGGTTTATGAAGTATGAGGATTTTGAAGATGAGTATAAGGAATATGGAAGTGCGGTAGAAGAAATAGACCCTGAGGTTGTAATTAATGGATATAACAATATGCCAGACATTACAATAACAGGTGAGGATACTACTAAAATTAAACAAATTTTAGATGGTTTTAGTTATGACGGAGAATTATGTGATGGAATTTATAGTTATGAAATTATAATAAATGATGAAGAACATTATATGGTAAAACAAGATTGTAAAGCAATAGAAAAAGGAGATAAACAAGCAGATATAACAGAAGAAGAATTGAAATCTATTGAGGACATCATAGAAAAAAACATTAATGAACATGAGCTGATTGAAAATGTACCAGTAGAATATCCAATCGACCAAGCTATTAAAGATGGTTGTGTCGTTATATCAAATAATGCAGTATTTAATAAAGGCAGATTAGATGATTTTATTATAAACACATCAGCAGATAATGAAAATAGGCAGTCTGATTTTATTAGAATTGTTAAATATACAATAGAAGGAGATCCAATCATTACAGACTTAGAATATAAAAAAGGTGCAGGTTATATACTAACTTATGATAATACAAGAGATGCATTTGGCGCAGATACAAAAATAACAACTTATGAGGATATGCCAGAGGAGATTTACAACGTAGCATTAACAGAAGACGATAACTGTATTTATGTGACCTTAGCACTACAGGGAGTAATTGACTATGATTCTGAGAGTGAAAGGGAATATGAACCGATGACAGTTGTAAATTATTCAAAAGAATTAACAACATATGAAATTTCTCCTTCATTTATAGGTGAAGTTACTGATGTAAATGAAAAAGTACTTACTGTAAAATCAGAAGATAAAAACATTGGAGATGCAGTTTTCGTTAGTGTAGAAGACACATCAGATTATACAATAGGAGATAAAATAGAAGTATTTTATACAGGAGAGGTACTTGAAACATATCCTTGTCAGATTTATGAAATTGATGTAAGGAAAATAGACGAATAAAATTAAAAATTTTAATTTATGCGGTAAATTTAAGTGAGAGCGATTATATTGATAATTGCTCTCACTTATGATATTATGTAGAAAACAAATAGTAATTTGTCTCGCAGGTTGCAAGTTTAATTTTAAATAAAATAAGTAAAAAAATGTATAAGATTTAGAGTGAGTATATTAGTTTTGATATGCTCATTTTTAATAAAAATAAGGTAAAATTTCTCATAACCTTCTTGAATTATGTAAAATAAGCAAAATATTGTATAATATAGTTGTAGTTCTATATTGCGATATTTTAAAGTGTAAGGAGGTAATTTATTTGAGAGAGTT
>CALXWU010000055.1 GCA_944392505.1 uncultured Clostridia bacterium
CACTACCTGTATTTGTTGACTTTGCTTTTACTGTGACTGTTGCAGTTGCACTTGACGATGGAACTTCTCCATCTGGAGTTCCCATATCTGCAGAAGTAAACTGTACTTTATATGTAGTTGTCTTAGTTACTGTTGGCACTTTAAATTTATATGTTACTATTCCACTTGTTTTATTCTCTGCACTCGAAAAAGCAACATTCGTACCATTGGCAACTCCTCCCGAAACGCTTACAAATGTTAAACCTCCGTCAGATGTAACATCTATGGCACCATAAGCTACTGGTTCTTGGCTATTTATAGTAATTGTTGCAGTTCCTCCTGATTCAACAGTCGGATCCGAAGTAGTTATTCTTGCTTGTGACTGTGTACATAATGCTAAAATTATTAGTATACTAAAAAATATAATAAATTTTAATTTTTTAATCATCTTTTTCTCTCCTCATTATAACTCTATATTCTGTAAACCAACATATTTTCTTAATATTACAGTTGAATCTGCCGGTGCAACTTTTCCATCTCTATTTGTATCTGCTGCGGACTTTTTCGAACTAGATAATTTATCTAATCCAACATAATATCTTAAAACAGCTGTTGAATCTGCTGGTGTAACTTTTCCATCTCCATTTACATCTCCAAGTTTTATTACAGTATATGTTCTATTATTGTTCTTAACTTTATAGCCAGTAGCCAAATTTCCTTTTTCAATTGGCTTGTTGCTTGAATCCAAAATTGCAGCCTCTTTTGCTACAGCCAAGATATTTTCAACGGTTATTTCTGGTTTGCATATTAATTGAGATCCTGAAGTCTTAAAGCCTTCACCTTTTATCGCTGATGTTCCAGATATATTTGCAGGCTCTATATAGTTCTCGTCATCGTCTCCTCTTGCAACATATCCTGTTAATCCTGTATCAGAGGTAACTACCTTATCCCAGATGTATCCATTTGCGTTTGAAACTTCTTTCTCTATTCTTGTCAAGTAATCTCCGTAATCCAATTGACCTATCATAGCACTACTTGTTCCTGGCTCTTTTCTTAATATCAAGCCTTCTTTACATACGACTCTGACTATTTCCTGTCCATCTGTTGTTGTTCCTTCTTCATTTACTTCCATTAGATATCTGGCAACTATGTATCCCTGTGTTCCATCTGATAAAATTATTCTTGACCAATCGTAGCCATCCACATTTTTATATACATCTTTTTCTATAATAGTTACTATCTGCCCTTCAGTTAATGTTGTTAATGTTGTTGTGCCTGAAGTTCCTGGTCCATTTCTAACATTTCCAGGTTCAACTGCAATAGCTGTAATTTCACAGTTTGTAACATCATCTATCACTTTAAATCCTGTTGAAGATACAACATATCCTTTTGTACCATCGCTTAAGACTACTTTATCCCATATTTGTCCATTTTCTTTTTCGGCGCCAATTTCTATTCTTAATAATTTTTCACCCTTTTTTAATGTTTTCAATTTTGTTGAACTTGTTTTTTTCTCTTTATATACCACCAATGATGCGGCAGTTATTTCTATATTTTGAGTTACTATTGATTCTGAACCAGGTCTCTCACATCTTGTTTCCGGCATATTTTCAAAAACTGGTATTACAAAATTAAAAGGTGTACTTAAACTACTGTCAATCTCTTTATATGCTTTCATTATGCTTGTACTTTCAGTTTTTGCTGCAGATACATTTTGTTGATATTGATGCCAGTATAAATCCCCATCACTATCATCTACATCAAACTTTTGTAAGTACAATGTATTTTGACCATATTGAATATATTCCTTAACTAAAAATTCTGCTCCACCTTTTATTGATTTTTCTGGATCTGTCCATCCTGCATCTTTGGCATACGCTAGTCCACTATTTAAAATTTCAGCATCTCCATTCCCTGATGCATTAATATTAAAGAAGTTATAGTATCCAACATAATCACCATATTTTCCAGAACCTGTTGGTGATGCACTACTTCCTGTTCCTTGCTCTTGTCTTATTCTTGAGGCTAAATGATATGGACTAATCCCAGCTGCTTCAGCTGCTTCCATAATAACTTCTGCATATGTTTTATCTATGGTTGCTGTTTTGCCACTTGTATTAAGATATGTGATTTTATCCTTAAGTAGATAATCACAACCGTCTAATATACTTTCAATACCATCAATAGTAAATTTGCCATCTGACCATTTTAAATTTTCAAATTGAAATATGTAATCTTCATATAGTGAATTCCTTGGATCCATATAGTAGGATACTGCAGCAGTAGATGCACAATACCAACCGCTATCATATTCTGTAGTTCCACATACAGAACATATCCATTCTCCTCTTTCATTTTGAACTAGATTTCTTGCATGAGCTCTTTCATTCTTAACTGCTATATCCCAATCTAGGCCTGTAAATAATATTGTAAATGTCCACTCTGGATGATCAGCCAATAATTGATCTAACATGCTTGAATATCCTGGATATTTATCAAGTATATCACTTCCTATTGTATAATCTTCCGTGTTTTGCTCTTTTGCTTGAACTCTATTAAACGGAAATAGAGTAGCAATTAGGGCTAATATAATAATTACAATTAATAATATGCTTATACATTTTATTAATTTAAAGTTCATGATTTTAATGTTCCTCCTCATTCGTTTTCTCGACAATTTTTTCACTTAAAGTATATCATTAATCTTTTTTCGAGTCAACCGAAATATTGTATTTTTTTGAGCAAAATTCCTTACAATAATTACCAATAGAAAAATCACCCATTTTTATATTTTTTTCTTTACAAAATCTGTAGTTTAATATACAATAATGTAGAATTAAAAGAAAGGTTAATTTTATGGATACATATATTTCAAAAAGTGAACAAGATACGATTTCTTATGCAGAAAATTTTGCTAAAGCTCTTCAGCTTGGAGACATTGTAGTTCTTACTGGCGAACTAGGTTCAGGTAAAACAAAATTTGTTGAAGGAGTTCTAAAACATTTTAATTTAGAAGATGAGATTTCAAGTCCCACTTTCACAATAGTAAATGAATATACTTCTGATAAAATTAATATTTATCATTTTGATGTATATAGATTGGAAGATTCTGATGAATTCTATGCTATGGGTGGAGATGAATATTTTTCTAAAGGAATTTGCCTTATTGAATGGGGCGAGATAATTGAAGATATTTTACCTAAGCCATATACTAAGGTCGTTTTCAGTAAAGATAATAGTAATGAAGAATATAGAAAACTGGACATACAAAAAATAGAAAATTAAGAATTTATGTATGATAAAAAGAAAGAACATGTTTATAGTTCTTTAAGACAGCAAACATGTTACACGAGGTGGATGACAAAAATGAAAATTCTTGCAATAGATACTTCTTCTAAAATTTGTGGTGTGACAATATTAGAAGATAACGAAGTTTTAATAAATTTAAGCAATGATGATGAAAAAACTCATTCAGTAAAACTAATGCCAATGATAGATGAAGCTTTTAAAAATACTAATCTATCTTTAGATGAAATATCTCTTTTAGCCTGTTGCACAGGTCCAGGCTCTTTCACCCGGTGTTAGGATTGGAATAGCAACAATAAAGGCTTTTGCAGATGTAAAAAAACTTCCTGTGATAGGAGTTACATCATTAGAAAGCTTAGCATATAACTTGTTTGATGCTTTACAAGCTTCAAGCATTGTTTGTTCTTTAATTGATGCCAAAAATAATAATGTATATTGTGGAATATATAAAAAAGATAGTAAACAATATAATTTGATTTCAATTTTTACTGACAGTATTGATAATACTCTTGAAAAAATAAAAAATACAATTTCATCTATGAAGGTGGCAAATATCTCGTTTGTTGGAGATGCCTCATATATGTATAAAAAGAAAATTGTATCTGTATTCCCTGATGCAAATTTTGCAAGTGAAGAACAGAATTTGCAAAATGGCATAAGTGTTGGAAGGGCTGGATATGCAAAATATTTGTCTGGCGAATATGGAAATTCTTCTTCTATCTCACCTATTTATCTTAGAAAATCTCAAGCCGAGAGAGCATTAGAAGAAAAAATTCAAATTTTGCCTATGACCATGGAAGATATTGATTCAATCTCTCCTGATTTTGAAGGAAATTTTGATAAATTTTGGAACATAAATAATTTAAAAAATGATTTTCAAAATCAAAATGCAACATATTTCATTGCTAAGCTTGATGATGAAATTGTTGGTTTTGCAGGAATATTAAAAATATGTGATGAAGCAAATATTATGAATATAGTTACTCGATCTAATAAAAGACATTTAGGAGTTGGAGAAAGATTATTAAAAGAACTTATCTCTTCTGCCAAAAAACAAAATTTGAAAAGTATTACGCTTGAGGTAAATGTTAATAACTACCCAGCAATACATTTATATGAAAAATTTAATTTTAAGCGAATAGGTTTGCGAAAAAAGTATTATAATAATACCGATGATGCAATTATAATGACATTAGAGATTTAATTAACAATTATTTTTAATAACATTGCACGTCTTTTTGAGGCCTGTCCCAAAAACGAACAACTATGTGGTTTTGGGGACTGTCCCCAAAAGCGACAAATAAGGAGGAAGATACGAATGAAAAACAAAAATGAACTTAGTTACAGAGATTTGAAAGTTACATGTGATCCTAAAGTATTAAATTTTAATACCACTGATGAGTTGGAGCCGATAAGTACAGGTATTGGTCAAGAAAGAGGAATTAAAGCCTTAGAGTTTGGGCTTAATGTAGACATAAATGGATATAATGTTTATGTGGAAGGTCCATATGGGGTTGGCAAAACTGCTTATGTAAAAAATTATTTAAGTGTTATTTCTAAAAAGAAAAAAGTGCCAAATGATTGGTGTTATCTATATAATTTTGATAATCCAAATGAACCTGTAGCTGTTTCTCTTCCCGCTGGTCAAGGTAAAGAATTTAGAGATAGTATGAATTCATTTATTAATGAGATTAAAATAGATATTAAGAATACTTTTAATAATGAGGATTTTGAAAAAGAGAGAAATTTAATAAAGCAAGAATATGAAACAAAGCGTAATTTATTAATGGAGAAACTTAATAAAAAATCTGCCGAATATGGTTTTACTGTTAAATCTGCACAAAATGGTATTTATATGATGCCTATTTTAAATGGTAAAACTATTGCTGAGGAAGAGTTTAATAAACTTGATGAAGCAATAAAAAAGGAATATGAGGATAAATCTACTATAGTGCAACAACATATCATGGCTGCCATAAGTGAAATTAAATCTATAGAACGTGAATCAGAAAATAAAGTTCAAGAGTGGCAATCAAATGTAGCTCTTTTGACTATTAATACTCATATAAATTTAATTAAAGAAAAATATAAAAGAAATAAGAAGATAAACAATTTCTTAGACTCAATCAAAAAAGATATTTTGAAAAATATCAACTTATTTACAGCTGATGAAAAAACTTTAGAGGGAAAGCTTCAAGGGCCACAAGCAGCTCATCCTGAAATAGTTAAGCCTTGGTTAAATTATAGGGTAAATCTGTTTATTGATAATAGTAACTTGGAAGGTGCACCAGTTGTAGCAGACACAAATTATTCATATCACAACATTTTTGGGAAACTTGAATACGAAAATTACTATGGAGCTTTAAAAACAGATTACACCATGCTAAAGCCTGGCCTACTTCATGTTGCAAATGGTGGATATTTAGTTTTTCAAGCAAATGATTTATTAACTAACCCAATGTGTTATGATGCATTAAAGAAAGTTCTAAGAAGTAAATCATTAGGAATTGAAAATGCAGCAGATCCTCGTTCTTCAATGGTAATGATTTCTTTAAAACCGGAACCTATTCCCTTGGATTTAAAAGTAATATTAATTGGCGACGAAAATATATATCAAACATTACTTGCAATGGATCCTGATTTTAGAAAATTATTCAAAATAAAAGTTGAATTTGCAGATGAAGCCCCTTTAAATAAAGAAAATATGATAAAGCTTTCTAGATTTGTAAAAGGTTATTGTGACCATGAAGGCTTGCCTGCTCTAGATAATAAGGCTATGGCAAAACTCATAGAATATGCTTCAAAACTTGCAGATAATCAAGGAAAATTAGCTACTCGTTTTACTGACCTATCACTTATTGTTGGTGAAGCATCAACCTGGGCTAAAATGGCTAAATCTAAGATTATTACTGAGGAATTTATTACCAAAGCCTTAGCAGAAAAAGTTGATAG
>CALXWU010000056.1 GCA_944392505.1 uncultured Clostridia bacterium
AAACAAGCACAAGAATGTGTTAAAGAAGCTGCAGAAAAATGCGGTATGTACTATGTTAATCAAAGATGGTTAGGTGGTACTTTAACAAATTTTGGTACAATTAGAAAAAGAATTGAAAGATTAGAACAATTAGAAAAAATGCAAGAAGATGGAACATTTGATGTTCTACCTAAAAAAGAAGTTATCCTATTAAAGAAAGAAATGGAAAAACTAGAGAAAAACCTTGGAGGAATTAAAGAAATGAAAGAACTTCCAGGAGTAATGTTTATAGTTGATCCTAAAAAGGAAAGAATAGGAATTTTAGAAGCAAGAAAATTAGGAATTCCAGTTATAGGTTTAATTGATACAAACTGTAATCCAGAAGATGTAGATTACGCTATACCGGGAAATGATGATGCTATTAGAGCAGTTGCTTTAATTACAGATTGTATGGCAAATGCAGTTATAGAGGGAAGACAAGGCGAATCTATGGAAGCAGTTGAAACAGAAATGGCAGAAAGTGCTGAAGAGTCTGAAACAACAGAGCCAGAAAGCATGGAAGAAGTAGTAGCTGCTTCAGAAGAAGAAAAAAGCGAAGAAGAATAATTAAATTATTTAGAGATGAAAATAAAAGGAGGAGAGCTTTTATCTGCTCTATCTCCTTATTTTTAAATAGAAAGATATAAAGGAGGATATTTTAATGATTACAGCAAGCCAAGTTAAAGAGTTAAGAGAAAAAACAGGTGCAGGAATGATGGACTGCAAAAAAGTTTTGACAGAAACTAATGGAGATGAGGAAAGAGCAATTGAACTTTTACGTGAAAGAGGAATTGCAAAAGCTGCAAAAAAATCTGATAGAATTGCAGCAGAAGGATTAGTTGAAGCATATATTTCAGAAGATGGAAAAGTTGGAGTTGTTGTTGAAGTCAACGCTGAAACAGATTTCGTTGCTAAGAACGAAGAATTTAGAAATTTCGTTGCTGATATAGCAAAACAAGTAGCTCAAGAAAATCCAGCAGATGTTGAAGCTTTATTAAATCAAAAATCAATTGTTGAAACTGATAAAACAGTAAAAGATGTTTTAACAAATAAAATTGCAACAATTGGGGAAAACATGTCTATAAGAAGATTCGTAAGATATGAGACAAATAACTTACTCGAAAGCTATATACATGGAGATGGAAAAATAGCTGTTTTAGTAGAGATGGAAAATGGAACACATGAACTTGCAAAAGACATTTGTATGCAAATAGCTGCTGCAAGGCCAGAATACCTAGACAGAGAATCAGTTCCAGAAGAAAGACTTGCAAAAGAGATGGAAATATTAAAAGCGCAAGCTATGAACGAAGGAAAGCCAGAAGCTATAGCAGAAAAAATAGTACAAGGTAGAGTAGGAAAATTCTATAGTGAAATCTGCTTAGTAGAACAAGAATTTGTTAAGGATCCAGATATAAAAGTTGGAAAATTAGTAGCAGATAAAGGTGCAAAAATAGTTAGATTTGCAAGATTTGAAAAAGGTGAAGGAATAGAAAAGAGAGAAGAAAACTTCGCAGAAGAAGTTGCAAAACAAATAAAAGGATAATTTAATAAAATTAGAAAAGGGGCTTTATTTAAAAGCCCTTTTTTGATATAATATGCATGAATTTAGAAAAATGGAGTTGGTCCAAGTATGTTAATAAAAATAGTTACATTTAACATAGCTCATGGTAAAGGATTAGACGGAATAATAGAGGTAGAAAGACAAGCAAATCTTGTAAATACATTTAAACCAGATATTGTATTTTTGCAAGAAATTGATATGTATACCAAAAGAGCTGGTGAAAGAAACCAGATACGTGAATTTAGTAAAAAGGTTTATCTTCCATATTGCTCAATGGAAAGCAATATCACGTTAGAAGATGGATATTACGGAGATGGAATAATTAGTAGATTTCCAATATCTTTTTCAGTAAATTATTTAATGCCTCTAACTGATTTAAACCATGAACAAAGAGGAATTTTATATAACAGGATATCACTTGGAACGGCTAAAATAAATCTATTTTCAGTTCATTTGTCTACCTATGAAGATGAGAGAATCTTAGCTTGTAAAGAATTAAATAGAATTATTAGTAAAATAGACAAAAATGAAATAATTATTATAGGTGGAGATTTTAATGTTGGCGTAACCAGACTGGGAAAAGGTAAGTATACATTTGAGAAACAAGAACAATATGAAGAATATAATTTACTTGGCAAAAATCTAAAGCGTATACCAAATGAAGAAGATACCTGGTTTTCAAAATTGGGACAAGGCTGTATAGACACCATATTTTATTCAAAGAATATAGAGTTATTAAAATTTGAGACAATTGATGCTGAGCAAAAATCTGACCATAGCATTTTATATGCAGAGTTTGATATATAGGGAAAGGAAAATTGAGATGGACAAGAAAACAAAGATTAAATTTCATATACTTGCAATTTTTATTATAATTATTTTTAGTTTCGCACTTACACCAAAAACATTACAAAATGATACATATTATACAATAGCAATTGGAGAACATGTTTTAGAAAATGGAATAGATATGCAAGACCCATTTTCTTGGCATGAAGATTTACCATACACATACCCTCATTGGCTTTATGATGTAGGAACATATCTTGTATTCGAATTTGGAGAAAATACAGGAATTGGAGGATTTACAGCTATATATATTGCTACAGTAATACTATCCATTTCGTTAGGAATATTAATATATGTGGCATTAAAAAAGATTTGCAAAAATGAGTTAGTAGCATTTTTCATAACCTTAGGAATGATGTACTTACTAAAAAGCTTTATTTGTGCAAGAGCGCAGCTGGTTACATACATATTATTTGTGCTAACCATTTTGTTTATAGAGCAATTTATAGAAACCAAAAAGAAAAGATACCTAATTGGACTTATCATAATCCCTATAATTATTGCTAATGTTCATGCAGCGGTATGGCCATTCTATTTTGTATTATACTTACCATATGTAGCAGAATATATTTTGGCATGTATTTCCGAATCAGATATTATATATAAAGTTAGAATAAGAATAAACAAAAATAAATTAAAAAAGCTTGCTAAGAAAGGTGCATCTGAAGAGAAAATAGCTTTAATTACAAATAAAATTAACACGCTAGAAGAGCGGTATGCATAATGCTGATGAAAAAAGAGAGAAGAGAAGAAGTAACCCATATAAGCTTATATTTAGAAAAGAAAAGTGCGTAAAATATCTAATTATAGTAATGATTATATCTGCTTTTACAGGACTTTTAACACCACTAGGAGATACACCATACACATATCTTCCTAAAACTATGGAAGGTAATACAATGGATAATATAAGTGAGCATTTGCCATTAACCCTTATAAACGATCCGAAAACAATGACTGTAATGGTATTATTCTTACTAATATTAATATTTACAGATACAAAAATAACCTTAAGAGACATGTTTATGCTAGCAGGACTTACATTATTATCATTTATGTCTAGAAGACAGATTTCAATGTTTGTACTAATTGGAGGTTTCATATTTGCCAAGTTATTAGTCGCACTAATAGAGAAATATGATAAGGGTGGAACAGAGCAAACAATTAGAGCCATGACAAACATATGGGGGAAAATAATAACAATTCTTTTAGGAATATTGGTAAGTTTCTATTTATATAAAGGAAAAATTAACGCTCCTATAGTTAGTGAAAGCTCTTATCCTGTAGACGCTTGTGACTACATTCTAGCTAATTTAGATGTAGAAAACATCCACTTATTTAATGAATATAATTATGGAAGCTATATCTTATACAGAGGAATTCCTGTATTTATAGACTCAAGAGCAGATTTATATACACCAGAATTTAATGGCACAAAAAATGAGAATGGCGAATATGAGGGAAGGGATATTTTCTCAGATTATTTAAGTATATCTAATGTTTCTTCATATTATGAGAATAAATTTGAACAATATGACATTACTCATATACTAATTAGAGATAATACTAAACTAAATATGCTTTTATCAAAGGATAGCGAAGATTACAAAAAGCTATACTCAGATGAGAATTTCGTATTGTATGAGAGAGTAGATTGATTATTATGTTAACAATAGGACTATTGGGGACGGGCTTAGATAGTCCTATTTAGTCCTACCTAGTCCGACATGCTTAGGTAGGACAACAAAAGCTCTAAAAAAGGGGATAGATTGTGGAAAAGATAGTAGTAGATGAAGAAAATATGCGTTTAGATGCATATATAGCTAAAAAAGAAGAAAAACTTTCAAGAACTATGATCCAAAAACTAATTGAAGATGGAGATGTGCTGGTTAATGGAAATACCAAAAAAATTTCATATAAAGTTCAATGTGGAGATATTATTGAATTAAATATTCCAGAACCAAAAGAAACTGGAATAAGAGCACAAGAAATACCTTTAGATATAGTGTATGAAGATAACGATATTATAGTTGTAAATAAACCAAAAGGAATGGTGGTGCATCCAGCAAATGGCAATCCAGATGGAACACTAGTCAATGCAATAATGGCTAAGTGTAAAGGAAGTTTATCAGGAATTGGGGGAGAAATTAGACCAGGTATAGTGCATAGACTTGATAAAGATACATCTGGACTTTTGATTGTAGCGAAAAATGATCAGGCTCATATTAACATGAGCAAGCAAATTAAAGATAGAGAAGTAAAAAAAATATATATTGCATTAGTGAAAGGAAATATAGCAGAAGATGAAGCTACAATAAATATGCCAATAGGACGTAGTACAAAAGATAGAAAAAAGATGGCAGTTAGGAAAGATGGAAAAGAAGCGATAACGCATTTTAAAGTATTAAAAAGATATGATAAATATACATTACTAGAGATAAAAATAGATACTGGTAGAACTCATCAAATTAGGGTACATATGGCAGAAATAGGACATCCTGTTGTAGAGGATAGTGTTTATTCAAGTGGTAAAAATGAATTTGGAGTAGAGGGGCAAATGCTACATGCAAAAAGTTTGGAGTTTGAGCACCCAATAACTCAAAAGCAGATGCATTTAGAAGCAGAATTGCCAGAGTATTTTAAAGAGGTTCTAAGTGAGTTAGAAAAGTTGGACTAGCAAAAGCATAACTATTTAAAAAGTATAATTATTTTTCGGATAGATTAATGAATTATGAGAAGATTAATAGTAAGAATGAAATTGGGAGGAGACTCCTAATTTTTCATAGAAAGGATTAAAAATTGGAAGAGGTAAGATTACAAAAGTTTTTAGCCAATCAAGGTGTATGCTCTAGAAGAAAAGCGGAAGAATATATTTTACAAGGACTTGTTAAAGTAAATGGTGTTACCATAACAGAATTAGGTGTGAAAATAAACCCTGATAAAGATGAAGTCGTTTTTAGAGGAGACAAAGTAGGAAAGTCTGATAAGAAAGTTTATATACTTTTAAATAAGCCAATTGGATATGTAACGACAACTAAAGATCAATTTGGAAGAGATACTGTGTTAGATTTGGTTAAAGTAAAAGAGAAGGTACTACCAGTGGGAAGATTAGATATGTATACATCAGGAGCATTAATCCTTACAAATGATGGAGAGTTTATATATAAAGTAACTCATCCAAAATTTGAAATTGAAAAAACATATAATGTAACTCTTAAAGGTGTAATCACAGA
>CALXWU010000057.1 GCA_944392505.1 uncultured Clostridia bacterium
TGTAGATATTATACAATGAAATTAAGAATAAAAAAATGTATAATGGACTACATGTTCATTATACGAGTAATTTGTAAGGAGGATAGAATGAAAGATATTCAAGAAACAGTTGATAATTATATTAAGAAATATAATTTAGAGAGTTCAACAGAAATAAGATTTATTGATTTGGTTTCTGAGGTTGGAGAATTAGGAAAAGAAATACTGAAAGGAAATGATTATGGAAAAAAAGATTATTGTAATACTGAAAATCTTAAGTCAGAATTCGGAGATGTTTTATTTTCTCTAATTTGCATTGCAAATGGGGTAAATGTTGATTTAAAACAATCTTTGGAAGAAGTTTTAACGAAATATGAAGATAGGTTTTCAAAAAAAGGAAATATAGGTTCTGGAAGATAAAGTTACGAAGCTTTGTATATATTACAATTTATTTATAAAATGGAGGGAAAATGGTAATACGAGACAAATTATACAAATATAGTAATCCTTTAATAGATAAAACAATTAACATAGATGATGATATTTATGACAAAATCAAAGAGCTTTAGATAATCAGTAAAAGGATAGATTTATAAAAAATCTATCCTTTATATCCCTGAAGTCTAATTAAAGTATTATGCAAATTAATCCACCACTGCCTTCATTTACAATTCTTTCTAGTGTCTCTTGAAGTTTTGCCTGTGCATCTACTGGCATCTTAGCAAGTTTTGTTTGTAGCCCTTCATTTACAAGTTCATGTAAGCTTCTTCCAAATATATTTGATTCCCATATTTTTGTAGGATCATCTTCGAAATTAGAAAGTAAGTAATTTACTAAATCTTCTGATTGTTTTTCACTTCCAACGATAGGAGATACCTCAGTTTCTATTTCAGCTTTTATTAAATGTATTGATGGAGCACGAGCTCTTAGTTTAACTCCGAATCTTGATCCTTGTTTTATTATTTCTGGTTCGTCTAAGATAAGTTCATCTATTGAAGGTGTTACAATTCCATAACCAGTTGCTTTTACTTCTTCTAAAGCATTTGAGATTTTGTCATATTCTTTTTTAGTCTCGGCTAAGTTTGTAATTGTAGAGAATAAGTCTCCTTCATTATTAATCTCAACACCGGATATTTCAGTAAGTACTTTATAGAATAATTCCTCGTATAGATCTATTGAAATATTTACTGTTCCTTCTCCAAGTCTAATTTCATCAATTACAGTTTTATTTATTATTTTAGTACTCTGTAATTTAGTTACTCCACCATTTACTTGTTTTAATATACGTATATTTGAAAATGCATCCTTTATTTCATTATATAATTCTTCTTTTAACCAATGTGAATCTGATAGTCCATCCACCCATTTTGGAAAATTAATATTCATTTTTTCTATAGGAAATTCATATAGGATTTTTCCGAATATGTCATTGATATCTTCCATATCAAGTCTAGAACAATCTGTAGGTATTACAGAAGTTTGATATTTTTCTTCTAATTCTGCTGCTAAATTTTTAGTATAATCTGAAAATGGATCATCAGAATTAAGTACAATTACAAATGGTTTATTAAGCTCTTTTAATTCTTTTACAACTCTTTCTTCTGCCTGAACATAATCCTCTCTTGGAATATCTGTAATGCTTCCATCTGTAGTAACTAAAATTCCTATAGTAGAATGTTCTTCAATTACTTTTTTTGTTCCAATTTCAGCTGCTTGCTCAAAAGGAATTTCTTCATCAAACCATGGAGTTTTAACCATTCTAGGCATGTCATCTTCTAAATATCCAATAGCGTTATTTACAAGGTAACCTACACAATCTACCATACGAGTTTTAAGTTTTAAATTATCGCCAATTGTTATTTCTACAGCTTCATTTGGAATAAATTTAGGCTCAGTTGTCATTATTGTTCTGCCACCAGCACTTTGTGGGAGTTCATCTCTTGCTCTTTCTCTTTTATAGTCATTTTCGATATTTGGAATAACTAGTAAATCCATAAATCTTTTTATAAAAGTAGATTTACCTGTTCTTACTGGACCTACTACACCTACATAAATATCTCCTTGTGTACGATTAGCTATATCTTGATATAATTTTAAATTCTCCTCCATTAAATAAATAACCTCCTTAAAAATGTTTGTACTAAACTTTATTTAATGTATATTATATAAATTCTAAGTTATGACTAATTCATGAAAAAATTATAATAAAATATTATTGACAGAGCTTATACAAAGAGAGAACATTACAATAATGTTACAAAAATATTACAAATTTTTTACATTTTTAAAATTTTGTAGAAAAAAATATTAATATATTATATAATTTCAATGTAAACATTTATATATCCAAGAAATGACATAGAAAAGAATTGGAAAGGAAGGGAAATTTATGTGGCGAGAACTTAAAAGAAAGAGTGGAATAACCTTAATAGCTTTAGTAATAACTATAATAATTATTATAATACTAGCAACAGTAACAATAAACTTTACATTTGGAGATGGAGGAATAATAGAAAAGGCAGAGATAACCAAAAATATAGCAGCAAATTCAATAATAAAGGAACAGGAAGATTTAAATGCTTTATCACAGCAATATACGAATTGGATAGCTGAAGATAGCACTCCTCAAATTCCGTTAACATTAGAAATATCAGAAAGTCATACAACAAGTTCAATAACAATAAATATTGATACAAATAGTGAGGAAGAACTTACATATGAATATTATGTGAACGGAGAATTGAAGGCAACGAGTAATGAATTAACACATACAGAAAATATTACGTTAGAAAGCGAAGATCCATATATTCCAAGTGGATTTAGACATTTAGAAGGAACAGTAGATACAGGATATGTAATACAAGATATTAACCTAATGAATGAATTTGTTTGGGTACCTGTAAAAGGTGGAATATACGATGTGAATGTAGTGGCCAAAAAAAGTGATGGAAGCGAAGTAGCAAGGTCTAATGAATTAACAATAGAGATATCAGAACTAAAAAGAGGAGAAATGGAGGGGGTAACATATTCAAATTGGACAGAAGATGAAGGAGATATAAATGACAAAAAGAGCATAGCATATTTTAAACATAGTGTTGCAGTTAATAAAGGATTTTATATGGGACGATATGAAATGGGCATGCCAGGGCAACAAAGCGGAGATGAGCCAGAACTAAGTTTAACCTATGAGGCCAGAAATATTACTGGAGTACCAGTATGTG
The DNA here is from genome assembly GCA_944392505.1 of uncultured Clostridia bacterium. Classification (GTDB taxonomy): domain Bacteria; phylum Bacillota; class Clostridia; order TANB77; family CAG-508; genus CALXVA01. Next base: position 3,201 of record CALXWU010000057.1, read on the forward strand.
TACCAAGAGTTATGCCATGGACGTACATAGACTGGAGTACAGCAAAATCAAATATAGAAAGTATGTATAATGGAGAAGTACAAAGTGCGATGTTGAATAGTTATGCAAGGACTACAACTATAAATTGGTTCAAGGCAACAGGACAAGGAGCAAAATGGAATAGCCCATCCAGTTGTGGAATTTATCAATTCGGTTATGGGTTAGATTTTGATGGTACTACTTATAGAGGAAATTGTGTGATTTATGATAACCATACTCTAAGTGAAAGTGAAGATAAATTTGATAACTATACAAATTTATATGGCGTAACAGAAGGAGGACTTTTGAGTGTACAAATAGATACAGGTGGGGATACAAATCCTAGTAAAAGAAATTCGGTAAATAACATATTCGATTTGGGCGGAAATGCATCAGAATGGAGTACTGAGAGAAAAATTGATGGAACAGGTTATAGAATATCTGGTGGAAGTTTTGTGGACAATCCTGCCCTTTCAACAGATATCGATCATCCAATTATCAGAGCAGGTACAACAGGTTCATTTGAAATTTCTTCACGTCCTATTTTATATAAATAAAACATGCGAAATATATCTCTTTTTTGTATTTGCAAAAAACAAAAATATGTGATAGAATAAAGTCGTTTTAGATTGTATGACATAATATAATATAAAGCAAACAATAAAAGGAGAAGTGATTTTAAATGGAAAATAATATTATGGCAATAGTAATGGCTGCAGGGAAAGGCACTAGAATGAAATCGAAAAAATCAAAATTAGTGCAAAAAATTTATGGAAAGGAAATAGTAAAAAGAGCTGTAGAGAATGCAGAAAAAGCAGGTGTAAAAGATATTGTAGCTGTCGTTGGTTATATGAAAGAGGAAGTAATGGCAGTTTTAGGAGATAATGTAAAATATGCTTTTCAAGAGGAAATGCTAGGTACAGGTCATGCAGTAATGCAAGCAAAAGAATACCTAAAAGGGAAAAAAGGAAAAGTTTTGGTTTTAAATGGTGATGTACCATTAATTAGACCAGAGACATTAAATAAATTATTAGAAAAAAGTATAGAGAATAAAGAATATGCAACACTTTTAACAGCAATTTACGATAATCCTACAGGATACGGCAGAATTGTACGAGATGAAGGTGGAAATGTTGAGGCAATAGTTGAAGAAAAAGATACTACAGACGAGCAAAAAGAAATAAAAGAAATAAATGCAGGGATTTATTGCTTTGACATAGAAGAGTTATTGTCAGCACTTGAGAAAATTAGTCCTAATAATGCACAAGGAGAATACTATTTAACAGATGTTATACAAATAATGAATGAAAAAGGATTAAAAACAGGAGCTGTTATTGTAGAGGATAATACAGAAATACTTGGAATTAATGATAGAATTCAATTAGAGATGCTTACGAAAATACTACAAATGAGAATAAATACAGAGCATATGAAAAAAGGTGTAACTATAGAGGATATAAACACTACATATATATATGATGATGTGGAAATTGGAAGGGATACTGTAATTCATCCTAATACTACAATAAAATCAGGGGTGCAAATTGGGGAAGATTGTGAAATTGGACCAAATGCATATATTCGTGAAGGATGTAAGTTAGCAAACAATGTAAAGATAGGAAATTTTGTAGAAATTAAAAAAGCTATAATAGGTGAGGGTACAAAAGTTCCACACTTCATATATTTAGGAGATTGTGAAGTAGGAGAAAAATGTAATATAGGTTGTGGAACCATCACATGTAATTATGATGGCTTCCATAAGAGTAAAACAATAATTGGAAATCATTCGTTTATTGGATCTAACACAAACTTAGTCGCTCCAGTAAATGTTGGAAATGAAACATTTATTGCAGCAGGATCTACAATTACAGAAGATGTGCCAGATTATGCTTTAGCAATAGCAAGAGGAAGACAGGTAAATAAAGAAGATTGGAATAGAAAATAAAATTAGAAAAAGGGGACACACAATTTGTTTCAAAAATGAAACATGGGACACGTTTGATTTTAAGTAAAATGGAATTATATTTGTATAATTTCATTTTTGAAATAAATTGTGTCCCCTTTTTAAGAAAAATATTAAATAAAAAGTAATCGGCATATATAAAAATGAAAAAATTTTGTAAAATGTGTTGACAAAAACTAGAAAATTTAGTATACTTAACAAGTCGAAGGAAATGGGCGCATAGCTCAGCTGGGAGAGCATCTGCCTTACAAGC
>CALXWU010000058.1 GCA_944392505.1 uncultured Clostridia bacterium
AACCTTTTAAAAACAATTTTTGTCCTTCTCTACGGCAAATACGGCATTGTTCATCTTTATATCTTGCCATTTTTAAATTTCACCTTTCTTTCTAAATGTTAGGGGACACACCTTTACATAGGGGCATTTCTCTAGGGACAAGGTATGTCCCCTTTCCTTGTGATTTACCGATTACCTCTTATTAAAGTTGTTTCCTCTTAATTATTTTATAATTAAACTCTTCTTCTTTTTGGTGGTCTACAACCATTGTGTGGTATTGGTGTTACGTCTTTAATGCTACTAATTTCTAATCCAGCTGATTGTAATGACCTAATTGCTGCTTCACGTCCAGAACCTGGTCCTTTAACATAAACTTCTACTGATTTTAGTCCATGTTCCATTGCTGCTTTAGCTGCTGTTTCAGCTGCTTCACCTGCTGCAAATGGTGTACTTTTTCTAGAACCTTTAAATCCAAGTTCTCCAGCACTTGCCCAAGATAAAACATTACCTTGAGTATCGCTTATTGTAACTATTGTATTATTAAAACTAGAATGAATGTGAGCCATACCTTTTTCAATGTTTTTTCTATCTCTTCTTCTAGTTACTTTTTTTGCTACAGTTTTAGCCATTTTAGTTTATCCTCCTTTATGAATTATTTGTTTTAAACTGCTTTTTTGCTCTTGCTAACCAACTTTCTAGGACCTTTTCTTGTACGAGCATTAGTTTTAGTTCTTTGTCCTCTAACTGGTAAGCCTTTTCTATGTCTAATTCCTCTATAGCATCCTATTTCTGTTAATCTTTTAATATTTAAAGCAACTTCTCTACGTAAGTCTCCTTCAACTTTATAACCTTCCATAGCTTTTCTTATTGCTTGTACTTGGTCATCTGTTAAATCTTTAACTCTTGTATCTGGATTTACATTTGCTGCTTTTAATATTTTTTGTGAGCTTGTTAAACCAATACCATATATGTATGTTAATCCAATCTCAACTCTTTTTTCTCTAGGTAAATCAACTCCTGCTAAACGAGCCATAATTTTTCTAGCACCTCCACTTGTTTTTTTCTTAATTTCAATTTTTTTAAATTTTAAAAGATTTATTTTTAGTTTGAACTATATTAAAGGTGAAATGCATTGATATATGGAATATATATATCAATCTTTAATATGTTTTCAAACAATATATTAAACACAAACCGATATATAACTGTTAGATTATTCTAACAGTTACAGCCGCTAATCTAAGTTTGTGTTATTAACAATGATTATCCTTGTCTTTGTTTGTGTTTAGGATTTTCACAAATAACTCTAATTACACCTTTTCTTTTTATTACTTTACATTTTTCGCATATTTTCTTTACTGATGGTCTTACTTTCATTTTTTACACCTCTTTACTTTAGAATCTATATATGTTGGGTTAATATTTTATTTAGCTCTCCATGTAATTCTACCACGATTTAAATCATAAGGAGATAATTCAACTTTTACTTTGTCTCCTGGTAAAATTTTTATATAATTCATTCTTAGTTTTCCTGAAATATGAGCTAAAATTTGATGTCCATTTTCAAGTTCTACTTTAAAAGTAGTGTTAGGCAATGTTTCTACAACTGTTCCTTCTACTTCTATAACATCCTCCTTCAATATATTAACCTCCATTCTTACTTTTTTAGTCAATTATACTATTTTACAATAAATACCTATATAGTATATAACAAAATTAAACTAATGTCAATATTTCTGGCTCTTTTTCTGTAATTAAAATTGTATTTTCATAATGTGCTGATAGACTTCCATCATCTGTTAAGATAGTCCAACCATCATAGTCTTGATAAATATCTCTTCTCCCTGCTATAACCATTGGCTCTACTGCTAAAGTCATTCCTGGTTCTAGTCTTATTCCTCTACCAGCTTTACCATAGTTTGGTATTCCAGGCTCTTCATGCATTTCTCTTCCAATTCCATGTCCCTGAAATTCTCTAACTACATTATAGCCATTATTTTCAACGAATTCTCCTATAGCATGTGAAATATCTCCAACCCTATTTCCTTTTACTGCATATTTAATTCCTTCAAAAAAAGCTTGTTTAGTAATTTCAACTAATCTTCTTGCTTCTTCTGAACCTTGACCTACAATATATGTTCTTGCAGCGTCGCCATGAAAGCCATCTTTATATAGAACCAAGTCAATGCTTACTACATCTCCATTTCTTATAATTTTCTTGTTAGATGGTATTCCATGAATAACCTCATCATTTACTGAAATACATAAGTTGGCTGGAAATGGTGGTACACCTTTCATTCCACTTGGATACCCTTTTTGAGCAGAAACTGCTCCACTTTTTCTAATTATTCTTTCTGCAAATACTTCAATATCCATTGTAGATATTCCCGGTTTTATATACTTTTCTAATTCTTTATATACAAGTCCAGTAAGTTTACATACTTCTCTCATTAATTTAATTTCTTTTTCTGATTTTATAGTAACCACTCTAATTACTTCCTTCTATATTCTTCTAAGAAATTCTTTATATCTTTTACCGCCACATCTAATTCTTGTGGGTAAATTGAATATAAAGCATTATTTTTTCTATAAAAATCTATTAAATCTTTAGAATTTTGATGATAAATCTCTAGTCTTTTTGTTACGGTTTCTTTGTTATCATCATCTCTTCTTTTCAGAGCACTACCACAAACATCACAAATTCCTTCTTTTTTTGGTGGCTTTGTTTCTTTGTTGTATATTGCTCCACAAGACTTATTTGAACAAATAAGCCTATTTACAACTCTTCTTATAATTTCATCATCTGGCACATCTAGTTCTATTGCAACTCTTTTAGCTCCAGGCTTATTTTCCTTTAAGAAATTTTTTAATGCTTCGGCTTGAGCTGAAGTTCTAGGAAATCCATCAAGAATAGCTCCATTTGCCACATCTTGTTCTAACAATCTTGTTTTTACTGTTTCTATAACTACATCATCTGGAACTAAAGCTCCACTTTCTATGTATCTTTGAATTTTTTTACCAAGTTCTGTTCCTTTATTTATTTGATCTCTAAATATATCTCCAGTAGAAACATGTACTAAGTTTAAATCTTTAGATAATATTTTTCCTATAGTTCCTTTTCCAGTTCCCGGAGCTCCTAGCATTACTATATACATTTTTTCACTACTCCTAATTTCATTAACTTAATTTTGTTATATATCCATACATAACACTGCCCGCACTTAGAGTGCGGTCAGTATTTATGTCTTGTTTATTTTTAACTTAATTTTATTCTAAGAATCCTTTATAGTGTCTCATTACTAGTTGAGATTCTAATTGTTGTATTGTCTCTAATGCAACACCTACAACGATCAATATTGAAGTACCACCAAATGCTAAATTTATATTTGGTATAAATCTAACAAGCATTGGAAGTATAGCAATTATAGCTAAATAAAGTCCTCCAAACCAAGTAAGTTTACTTATTATTGATGATAAGTAATCTGTAGTTGGTTTACCTGCTCTAATACCTGGTATAAACCCACCATTTTTCTTTATATTGTTTGATACTTCTGCTGGATTAAAGGTAGCATATGTATAGAAGAATGTGAATCCTACTATTAATAACAAATATACTAACGCATTGGCTATTGTATAACCTAATCCAACTTGAGATGTTGATGATGCTATAGAGAAGTTATATATTGTAGCCCAAAAACCAGTTTGACTTGCTATATCTGGTATAAACATTTGGATTATCATTGCTGGGAATGTTAAGAAGGATGATGCAAATATTATTGGCATTACGCCAGCCATAACTAGTTTTAATGGAATGTGAGTATTTTGAGCTCCAACCATTCTTCTTCCAACAACTCTTTTTGAATATTGTACTGGTACCCTTCTTTCAGCCTGTTGTACAAATACAACTGCAGCAACTAATATAATTGCTCCTATTATTATTGCAAGTGCAATTAATAGTCCTGTTGTATTAAATACTCCTGTACCCATTATTAGATACCATATATCTGTTATAGCACCTGGCAATCCTGCTATAATACCTATGAATATAATTATAGAAATTCCATTACCAATTCCCTTATTTGTAATTTCATCTCCTAACCACATAAGTAATGCAGTACCTGCCATTAATGATATAACTACTGTGAATCCTGTCATAAAGCTTGTATCTATGAAAATTCCAGATGAGCTATATGATAAGTAGATTCCTAAACCTTCAATTAAAGCTAAGAATACAGTAAGAATTTTTGTATATTTATTAATTTTTCTTCTTCCTTCTTCTCCACCTTCTTTAGTAAGCCTTTCTAAAGCAGGGATTACCATTGACAATAATTGAAGTACAATTGATGCTGTAATATATGGGCTTATAGACATTGCAAAGATAGAGAATCTTGAGAAAGCTCCACCAGAGATTAAGTCTATAAGTGATGCCATTCCATTAGCTTCTCCAAATGCTTCGCTTAAAGCAAAGGTATCAACTCCTGGAACTGTTATATAACATCCTAATCTAAATATTACGATCAATAATAATGTATATAATAATTTTTTTCTAACGTCAGGTGTTTTTAGTGCATTTTTTATTGTTTTAAACAACTAAATCACCTCAGCCTTTCCTCCTAAAGCTTCTATTTTTTCTTTAGCAGCTTTAGTAAATCTTACAGCTTTAACTGTTAATTTCTTTTCTAATTTACCAGTTGCAAGTATTACTATTCCATCTTTTTCTTTACTTATAATTCCATCTTTTATTAAACTTTCAGCTGTAACTTCATCAGTTGTTGCTTTATTAAGCATTGTTAGAGTTACTTCAGTATAATCTTTTGCATGGATATTAGTAAATCCTCTTTTAGGTAATCTTCTATATAATGGTGTTTGACCACCTTCAAAACCTCTTCTAACTCCGCCACCGCTTCTTGCTTTTTGACCTTTATGACCTCTTCCAGAAGTTTTTCCTAAACCAGAGCCTATTCCACGTCCAACTCTTGTTCTAGTTTTATTTGTTTGTGCTGGTTTTAATTCGTCTAACTTCATCTTGCTAGTACACCTCCTATTTTTCTTTTTTGTCAGGGGACACACCTTTATTTCTCGTCACTTACACTAGGGTTAAGGTATGTTCCCTCCCCTTGTGAATAAATGTTTCCTATATTTTGTGTTTCCCATATTTTATAATTTTTATATTATATCTTCAACTTTTTTTCCTCTTTTTTTAGCTACTGCTTCAGCAGTTTGCATAGCTTTTAAGCCTTCTATTGTAGCATAAACAACATTTCTTGGATTATTTGTACCAATTATTTTTGTTCTTATATTTCTATATCCTGCAAGTTCTAGAACAGGTCTAACGCTACCACCTGCTATAATTCCAGTACCTTCTGCAGCTGGTTTTAATAA
>CALXWU010000059.1 GCA_944392505.1 uncultured Clostridia bacterium
GGCGATATAGCCAAGTGGTAAGGCACGAGTCTGCAAAACTCTGATCCCCGGTTCGAATCCGGGTGTCGCCTCCAAAGTTTTATTTTCGTTTTTTACATTCATCAATTATTTTATCAAAATCAGAAATGTACTTTTTATCTTGTTCAACTTTAAATTTTTCAAATTCATTTTCAGCAAATTCTTTTGCATCTTCAGCAGAAATAGTGCCTTTATTTTTCAAGACCTCATATCTGTTAGTTTTTAGCATAGTATTCAATTCTTCTACCCAATCTTGCATTTTCATTGGTATTTGCCTTTTGGCCCTGTTTTCTGCAATATCCAGATACATATTTACAATGTCTTGTAAAAAATCTAATTCTTTAGATGTTAAATAATTCTTTGCAATAGAAACATCACTTTTCAGTATTCGTCCTTCAGGAGAGTGTTTCCAAGAGGTTAAGCCCATATGTTCCTTTTTACTATTAGCTCTATGATAAATAATTTCAGCTGCTGTTTCGTTTGTAATGGCATAGTGAAATTTATTTTGAATAGTTGCATAAAAATCTTTAGCAATTTCAGAGTTTCTATTATAATCAATACTACATTCTGCAAATATATCTGTCACTTTTTGATAGAATCTTCGCTCACTTGTCCTAATTTCTTTAATGATTTCTAATAATTCATCGAAATAGTCTTTACCAAATTTATTAGGATTTTTTAATTTTTCTTTATTTATACTATATCCTTTTATAATATATGATTTTAAAACTCCTGTTGCCCATTGCCTAAATTTCGTTGCTTTTTTTGAATTTGTTCTATATCCGAACTGCTATTATTAAGTCTAGATTATAATAATCAATATTCCTATTAACCTTACGGTTACCTTCAATTTGAACTGTTGGGAATTTCCTAACAGTTGAATCTTTAGATAACTCTTGTTCATCAAATATATTTTTTATATGTTCACTTATTGTAGATTTATCCTTCTCAAATAATTCTGCAATTTTATTAAGCGGTAGCCAAATTGTCTCATCATATAAAAAAGCTTCTACTTCTATTTTATTATTTTCGTCTTCATAAATAATTAAATCTCCTTTTGTTAAATCTTGCATATAATTTATCTCCTTTTTCTATTATTTAATTCTTTCTTGTCATTTTATACCTCATTCAATTTACTATAATTTTACATTTGTTATTTTACCATATAAGATAGAGTTTTTCAATATTTATTGCGAATAAATGTTTTGTGCTTTCCAATTAAATTCCATACACTTCCAAAAATTCTAATAAATAATCCTTCATCTCTTTCTTCCTAATTTCTTCTATAGCATATATATTCAGTATATCAATTTTTTCATTATTTACTATAACCTGTAAATTTCCTATTATTTGGTGCTTCGCTACTGGTGCTTCTAAGTAAAATATAGAATTGACCTCTATATCTATTTTATCAACATTCTCTTTTTCTACTGCCATAGTTTCAAATTCCATTTCTTCTAAATACAATTCTAATTGTTTTTTTATCCCTTTATTCACATATATTCTACCTTCGTTAATTTCTCTCCATTGTTCAAATTTGTTATTAATTATTTCTTTTATGTTTACAATCTCAAAATTGTTATATGCATATTGTATCAGCTTAATTGTATCAGAGGTTCTCTGCTTTGTAGTGTTAGCTCCTATGATTAAAGTTATTACATCTAAGTCATCTCTTTTGCAGGCAGTAACTAAACATCTGCCTGCGCCATTTGTAAAACCTGTTTTTACTCCATAGACTCCCGAAACACTACCCAATAATTGATTTGTGTTATTTATTGCTTTCGCATAGCCATTAATATATATAGTAGTATTCCTTGTAGAAACAATTTCTTTAAATTTATCTATATTTAATGCATAATCTGCTATTTTAGCTAATTCATAGGCTGTTGTGTAGTGACCATCATTGTCTAACCCGTGAGGAACTACAAAATGAGAATTAACTAATCCTAATTCTTTTGCTTTATTATTCATCATTTCTGCAAAACCTTCTACACTCCCACCAACATGTATTGCCAATGCTATTGCGGCATCATTTCCAGATCTAAGCATTAAACCGTAAAGTAAATCATTTACAGTAATCTTGTCATTCTTTTTTAGGCCCAACCTAGATCCACCAATACCAGCAGCCTTAGAGCTTATTGTTACAACATCTGTCAAATTTGCATTTTCTAATACAACTATTGCTGTCATTATTTTAGTGGTTGATGCCATAGGTGTTTGTTTGTTTCCATTCTTTTCATACAGAATTCTACCAGATGCTCTATCATAAATTAATGCAATTCTTGAATCCAAACTTATTTCATCAGGTTCTACACTTGTTTCTATAATTTCTTTTTGTATTTCTCCTAAATCTACCAATTCATCTTCTTCGCTTAATATTTCATTGCTACCCGATACATTGTTACCAATTATATTTTCTACTCCATTAACTATAATTGTATTTGATATAAATAATATAAAAATAACTAATATAATTAATAGTTTATTTATTAACCTTTTGAACCTCATAAAAAATCACCTTTTAAATTATATTTTAAAAGGTGATTTTTTATAACCTATTATCTATCTCTATTTGGAGCTCCATATTCGTCTACTATCTCGTCTTGTATATAATCAATTTTCTCATCAGGAGTTTTACCTCCCATTTCATTATACCTTCTAGTAAATTCTTCTGGTGAAACCTTGGCTTTTGCTGCCTCTTTTCTGAGTGTTGTTTCAGTCCCATCATCTAAAACAATTATATCATCAGGTGTTACATAATCATTGCTTGCTGTATCATCTATATTTTCCATGGAGGTTTCTTCATCTCTTGCAATTTCTGGTTCAGCTCTGTCCAGCTCTTCATCCATTTCAATATTCTTACTCCTATCCATAAAGTCTCTAACTTCCCTCGTTGTGGGCCAAATGTTATCAGTTTCAATTGGAGCTGAAATGTATCTTTCATCTTCTGGCTTACTTAAATCTGCTCTTACATAATCAACTTCTATAATACCATAATCTCCTTGTCTAACTGATAAATATTCCTCTTCTCCATTTGTATTAGTCCTATCGCTTAATCTGGCCATACCTGCTACTTGTTCCTGCTCAACTAAACTTCCATCCACGCTATTTAGAGAAGTAACCTTTTGCCCAGTAGTTGTTCCATCTATATTATCTAGACTATCAATTGTTTGAATTTGCCCATTTCTGTCTATTCCTACAAAAGAAAATCTGCCACTTTGCCCTTTTGAAAAGTCTGAATATACAACTCCCACTTTTACAATGCCTTTTTCTTTTAATTCTGGTATTAAATCAGCTAAAGTCTCTGTTTGTGTAACTCTTATATCAGCATCTAGTTCCTGCTTATTGGTTAATTTTTCAAACTGCGGAGTTTGATCAGTATCTATTTCAGAATATGAATCTATCTCTTTGCTCCCTATTACTTTCCCTACAGAATCTAGTTTTTTAGAAATCTGCTTCTCTTCTAATTCCTCTTTTGTTAACACTAAATCATCTTTCTTTAACTCTTCTGGAAGCTCAAATTCTGCTTCTTCTAATTCTAATGTATCAAAATATCTCTCATTGATTTCTTTTAATCCCTCTACAAAGTCCGCTTCAAACTGTACACTACCCGCTTCATCCACAGTAGCTATTAAATTATTGTCCTTATCATATATTTCGTATAACTCTTTTTCTTTTCCTTCTTCATTTTCTCTTGATTTTGGAACTTTATCATTACTATCTTTAAATTTCACTATAAAAACATCATTTACTGCTAATCCAGAACCTTTAAATTCAAAATCCTTATAATAGCCTATGTTATCTATTTCTTGCCCTCTCTGTTTTAGTTCTTCTGAAATCTTTTCTGAGAGGCTTAGCATGTTTTCTACTACTTCATTTCTTTTATTACCCATGTATTTCCCTCCTATCTTAAGCTTTGAAAATCTTCTTTAATTCATTTCTTTCACTAATTATGTTTATTATACTCTATTATATGGTTTTTTTCAAGAAAAAAGGAAGAATACCCTATACAGTATTCCTCCTTTTTAATTATACAGTAAATGACATTACAAAATCTGTACCTTCTTTAAGTTGCATTATGAAAGTTTTGGTAATTTGCTCAGCCGCAACACCATACCCACTACTTAAGCTAACTTCACATATATAATTATCTGAAATCTTTTCAATGCTTTGCACTTCCATATTATTAAAACTAAAGAATTTCTCTTGTATATATGTTTCAAATGTATCTAAATCGGGAAAATTGTTTTGTTTAAATTCTTGATCTAATTTGTTATATATCTGTGCATAATCTTTTGTATTTATCCATTGAACCACTTTAGAAATATTGGTTGTAACTTTTTCTTGCTCAGTTGCTTGCTCATACGCAGATATAAATTCTTCTGTTTCAATGGTATAGTTATCTAGTATTATTTTATATTCTAGACCACCTGTGCTTTCTATGGTATAATAATTATTATATGTATCAAGAATGATGTATTCTGTAATATCTCCTTGAATATTCTCTAAATAACTTTGTATTGTTGCATTATATATTCTATCTTCATTGTCATCTATATATTCATTAAAAGTATCAAGGTCATTATTAAATTTTTGTTCTTTATACTCATCATCAACGAACTCAAAAGCTAGTTCTCTATCAAACTTAAGTTTAATAATGAAATCAGATAAATACTTGTTGCAGATTTCTTCTGTGCTATAACTTTTAGGTTCAAACCCATTATATTCGTTTAGCTCTATGCTAAAATCTTCTACTCCAGTTTCTGTGTCTTGTATTGTTTGATCATACATTTCTTGGTTTATAACACTTATTTGTAAAGCATTAGTTGTATAATCTATATCAACTTTTAGATATATTTCAGATAGAGTTTCTTCATCATTTGTTTCAATTGTTCTAAGAATTCCTCTAACAAAATAATTAGCTTTTGCTATGCTTTCTCTGCTATATATTTCTTGCACATAAAATATAGATTGTTTTTGTTTTAAGTTTAATGCTTCTATTTCTTGATAATTGCTGACCAATTGTCTCACCGCATCAGAATTTTCTTGATTTTTATAGGCTAACATTTGATTAATATATTCATTGACTACAAAAATCTTATTATCATCTGTTTCTCTCCCAATATATTCATTTAATTCTACGGCATTATCTTCAGGTTCTATATTAGCATCTAATTCGTTACCATCATAAGAAACAGGTTTGTTATTATTAATAAATATTAGCAAAATTATTGATAATATCAATAAAATTATTAAACAAACTATAATTATTTTTATATTTTTCATTATT
>CALXWU010000060.1 GCA_944392505.1 uncultured Clostridia bacterium
AAGAAATGAAGATATTTCAATAAATGTATGTAAAGAAAAACACTTAACCAATACTAGAGCATCTGGTTCTGATGATGCATTAAGATTAGTGCCACCAATTCAATTATCATTAGAAAAAGCAATAGAATTCATACAAGATGATGAACTTGTTGAAGTAACACCGAAAAATATTCGTCTAAGAAAGAAAATATTAGACAGTAAAACTAGAGAAAGAGAAGCAAGAAGAAAATAAGAAGTTTGACAAACTTAGATATAAGATACAAGGAGCGTATTAAATTCAACATGAATAAAATAGAACTAGCAAAAATAAAACAAAAGGCTTTAGAAGCTCATATTCCAATAATAATGGATGATACTTTAGCTGTAATAAAAGAGGAGCTTACCAAAAGTAAACCTTCAAAAATTTTAGAAATAGGTACTGCTGTTGGATACTCTGCAATCTGTTTTACAGAATTTCTTACAGACGGCGGAAGCATTGATACTATTGAAAGAGAAGCGGATAGAGTAATAGAAGCAAGAGAAAACATAATAAAAGCAGAAGTACAGGATAAAATTAACATTATTGAAGGAGATGCAGTAGAAATTCTTCCAACTTTACCAGGAGAATATGATGTGGTATTTATTGACGCTTCTAAAGGCAAGTATCCATTTTTCCTAAAAGAGTCATTAAGAATGCTTGCACCAAAAGGTATAATTTTTGCAGATAATGTTCTATACAAGGGATATGTTTTAAGTGATTATAACAAGCACAAGCAACGTACAGCTGTGAGAAATTTAAGAGAATTCCTATCAGAATTACAGTCAAATGAAATGCTAGAAACTAAAGTTTTAGAAGTTGGAGATGGCTTAGCTATAGCTAAGAAGAAGAATTAAATATTTCATGGTTTCCAAATAACATAGAAAGAATACCTAGAAAATAGAAAGTAAATAAAGAAGTACCCAAGAGCAGTCTGCTCATGGGTACTTTTAAGGAGAAATTCGTAGAAGTAGTCTATATAGAATAAGAATTTTACTGATTTTCAGTATTAGCGATAATCTTTAAAGCTTCCGCATCTGAGATTAAAGGAAATTCATATTCACAATTAATTCCTTCTTCTACAAGTTCTTTGACTCTCGGATAATCTTTCCGAGCAATTGCCTTCTCGAGGCAACTTTTCCAGTCATGATAGTCTTCTCTTTCTTGCCATTCTTGACACCAGTTTTTTGTTGCCATTGAGATAAAACCTCCTTTAATATAATATAAACATAAAAATGTCTACATTAATATTATATTCTAAATTTTCGTAAATGTCTAGTATATTAGCTAATTTGCTTCCATAAAATATTGTATGATGATATATTTTAAATCAAATACTTTACACAAGAAAGTACTGTATCTGTAATAAAAATGACCAATAAAGCATTAGTAGCAATTATCTGCACTTTATATGGTATTTTTGAAAGCAAAATATTTACCTTCTTTTTTAAAAATGGATATATAAAATTAATTACAAGTATCGCTATAATTCCCCAAGCGAAAGTATAGAATATACTTACACGCCCGTTTAAGTTCATAAATTCATCTGTATAATCCCACCATTTTAATGAGAAAAGTGCTTCCATACCATAACTAACAAAGTATTCAAAAACTGTAAATATCAATGCCGAATATATGAAAAGTTTTAAATTATGTTTTTTGTAAGTGCTAAAAAACATAATTAATATTAGAGCACCCCAACCATAAATAGGGCATAAAGGACCAAACAAAAATCCACGTTTTGTAAAATGCCCCAATGAATAAAAACTAAAACACGTTTCTATTAGCCAACCAATTATTGAGAATATTATAAAGTATAGAAAATATAGATAAAATCTTGGCAACTTTTTCCTGAGTTTCTCCATGTTCTAACATCCCTTCCTAAAATACATTAAATATAATATCAGATTTTCAACCGAATGTAAATCATATTAAGGAAAAAATAAGATTGTATAAATTCTCAAAATATAGTATAATAGATGTGCCGAAGAGGGACAAAGACTGAAAAATAACAGATTTTCAAATATTTTATAACCTCAAGAAAGGAATGCATAAAAATGAAATTAAATATAGTACTAGTAGAACCAGAGATACCACAAAATACTGGTAATATTGCCAGAACTTGTGCAGCCATTGGTGCTAAGCTTCATTTAGTTTATCCATTAGGATTTAGTATATCTGA
This sequence comes from uncultured Clostridia bacterium, assembly GCA_944392505.1. Classification (GTDB taxonomy): domain Bacteria; phylum Bacillota; class Clostridia; order TANB77; family CAG-508; genus CALXVA01. Next base: position 2,199 of record CALXWU010000060.1, read on the forward strand.
AAAAGCGGTAAAAAGAGCTGGATTAGATTATTGGGATAAACTAGAGATAGAAGAACATATTTCATTTGAAAAATTTTTAGAAAAATACAAGCCAGAGGAGCATAACATGTTTTTTGTAACAACAAAAGGAAAACATGTATATTCTGAACCAAACTATCTAAAAATGGATGAGGTATTTGCATTATTTGGCAAGGAAACAAAAGGTCTTCCAGAAAATATACTATTAAGGTATATAGATAGAACTATTAGAATACCAATGAGACCAACGTTAAGATCTTTAAATCTAGCTAATTCTGTTGCTATAGTTGCATATGAGATAGTGAGACAAGAAAATTTTGAAGGTTTAGAGGAAATAAGTGGGTACTTTAATGATAAGCTAAAAGATTAATAGAAAGGAAGTAAAACTATGAAAAAACCGGAATTATTAGCACCAGCAGGATCATTTGAAAAAGCAAAAACAGCATTTATGTATGGAGCAGATGCTGTGTATTGTGGTACAGGAACTTTATCACTAAGAAGTAGAGCTGAAGTAGATGAAAATGATTTAGCAAGAACAATAAAATATGCACATGATATAGGTAAAAAAGTTTATGCAACAATAAATATATATGCATGGGATGAATATTATGATGAAATAAAAAAACAGGCCAAAATGCTAAATGATATAAATGTAGATGGAATAATTGCAGCTGATGGAGGAGTAATGGAAATTATAAAAGAATATGCACCAGATGTAGATATACATGTTAGCACACAAGCGAATACAGTAAGCTATCATTCTGCAAACTTTTGGTACAAAAATGGAGCAAAAAGAGTTATACTAGGAAGAGAGTTAAATAAAGAACAAATAAAAGAAATTATAAAAAACAAACCACAAGATTTAGAAATTGAAATGTTTATACATGGGGCAATTTGTTTTGGATATTCAGGAAGATGTTTTTTAAGCGATTTCTTAGCTTCAAGGAGTGCTAACTTAGGAGATTGTGCACAAAGTTGTAGATGGGCATATAATGTGTATGTTGAAGAACATAATAAACCGGGAAATTTAATGCCAGTAGAACATGACCAAAATGGTACCTACATATTCTCATCAAAGGATCTATGCTTAATTAAAGAAATTCCTGAAATAATAGAAATGGGTGTTGATAGCCTAAAAATAGAAGGAAGATTAAAAACAGAATATTATTTAGCAAGTGTAGTAAATGCATATAGAAGTGCAATAGATGACTACATGGAAAATCCGGGAAGCTATGATTATACAAAATATTTAAAAGAATTAGAAAAAACAAAAACGAGAGGACTAACAACTTTTTATTTTAATGATAGAAATAATAAAGATTTTCAAGAATATGATGGAAAGCAGTATAACCCAAATTATGAATTTGGTGGAAAGATAATTCAATATAATGAAGATAAGTCCGTTATAGAAATCAGAAACAAACTAAAAGTAGGAGATACATTAGAAATTCTAATTCCAGATAAAATTGTTCCATATGAATTTAAAATAGAGAAACTATGGGATACAGATACTGAGGAAGAAGTAGAGTTTGTAAATCCGGGCAAAGCAGGACAAAGCATAAAAATGCATTTGCCAATAGAAGGTAAAAATGGATGGATTTTGAGAAGGAAGAAATAAAATTATTAAGTTTTTTTAGTTTTAGTTGAGTACTCTTTAAAAAATTATTTCGAATATGTCGGTCAAGCTGATTATCGTACTAATTCTAAATAAAAACAATAAATACTAAATTCTTTCCAATTTTCCAGCAATCCAAAATCCTAAAACTAAAAGAATAACAGAAATAAAGCCTACAAAATCAAAGGAAATTGGACTATACAAAACTAAAACGCTTCCAAGAGTAAAGCCAATTATAGAATAATATGTTTGCATGTAGAAATGTTTTAAAAGATATTTAATAATAACTAAGAAAATAATACCTCCAAGGCTTAGTCCAATGCCCATAGGAATTAAAATAGATAAGTTTAAGGTGGCTATGGCATTGATATAAACAGAATATACACCAAGACACATTAAAATTACAGTATTACTTACACCGGGCACGATAACACCAATTGACATTAAAAATCCGGATAGGACTAGAAAACCAAAAGAATAATCAGACACAAGGTTAAAACTAAAATTATTTTCTAAGATAACTAAAAAATAACCAAGAGCAAATGAAGCAATTGTAAATAAAAGATAATGCGTTTTGAAGGTATGCTCATGGTTTATTTTTTTTACAAGAAGCGGAATGCTTCCTAGAATTAAACCAATAAAACAAAAGCTAGTTTGAACAGGTAACATATTAAACAAGGTTTTTAGTATATTTCCAAATAAGAACACACCAACAAAACCACCAACAGCAAGTGGCAGTAAGAAAGTAAAATTTTTTTTGAAATCTTTAAACAAATTAAAAATAGAAGCAATAAGCTTATCATATATGCCAGTTATAACACAAATTACACCACTGCTTACTCCTGGAAGTATAGCACCAGCTCCAATCAATATACCGATAAAAAAATCCTTGAGTTTATGCAAAAGAATCACCAATACATGATTATGCTTTAGAATTAGATTTATGAATTAAGGGAGCTATTTTTTCTAAGGTCATGCACTTTTGATTTTCTAAAACATATAATTGATGTATAAGGAAATCGGAGGTGCATTTATGTTTACTGCATTGTGTGGAGGAATAGGAACCTTAGGGTTTATTGAATTTTTAAAGTCAGCAGTTTTTTTATTAGGCTATATATCAAGTAATAATTTGTTTCCAGAGCCATTGTCATCAGAAGAAGAAAAAAAGTATTTAGAACTAATGAAAGAAGGAGATGAAGAAGCAAGAAATATATTAATAGAAAGAAATTTAAGACTTGTTGCACATATTTGCAAAAAATATAGTACCGCAAAAGCAGAGCAAGATGATTTAATTTCAATTGGCACAATAGGTTTAATAAAAGGAATAAATAGTTTTGAAGCTTCAAAAGGCGTAAGGCTTGCAACATATGTAGCAAGATGTATAGATAATGAAGTTTTAATGTATTTAAGAAGTGCAAAAAAATTAAATGC
>CALXWU010000061.1 GCA_944392505.1 uncultured Clostridia bacterium
TCATCTGAACCAGATGCTCTAGTATTTGTTAAGTGTTTTTCTTTACATACATTTATTGAAATATCTTCATTTCTTGAGTTTATTCCAACTATCATACCTTCATATACTTCTACACCAGGTCCTATAAATAGTTCTCCTCTTTCTTGTGCATTGTATAATCCGTATGTTACTGATGTTCCTTGCTCGAATGCTACTAGCACACCTCTAGTTCTTGCTTGAATATCTCCTTTGTATGGTTCATAGCAGTCGAATATGCTATTCATTGTACCTTCGCCTTTTGTATCAGTTAAGAACTCTGTTCTATAACCAATTATTCCCCTTGCTGGTATTTTGAATTCTACCTTTGTATGTCCGGGTTCTGCTGGCTCCATATTTATCATTTCAGCTTTTCTTCTTCCTAGTTTTTCTATTACGTTTCCAATGCAATCATCTGGCACATTAACAACAAGTCTTTCGATTGGTTCGCATTTTACTCCATCAATTTCTTTGAAAATAACTTTTGGACGAGATACTAAAAGTTCAAAGCCTTCTCTTCTCATATTTTCGATTAATACTGATAAATGTAATTCTCCACGTCCACATACTTCAAAACTATCTGCAGAATCTGTTTCTTTAACACGTAAACTTACATTTCTTTCAAGCTCTTTCATTAATCTATCACGAATATGTCTTGAGGTTACAAATTGACCTTCTTTTCCTGCAAATGGTCCATTGTTTACGCTAAATGTCATAGATACAGTTGGTTCATCTATATCTACAAATGGTATTTTCTCCGGATTATTTAAATCACAGATGGTGTCACCAATGTTTATATCTGCAATTCCTGAAACACATACTATATCTCCAGCAGATACAAAATCTTTTTCTACTCTCTTTAGGCCTTCATATGTATATAGTTTTGCTATTTTTCCGTTTTCTGTTTTGTCTGCTTTACATACGGCAACACTCATGCCATTATTTACAGTTCCTCTTTCAATTCTTCCTATGGCAATTCTTCCTAAATAATCATCATAATCAATGTTTGATACAAGCATTTGCATGCTTCCTTCTACATCACATTTTGGTGGCTCAATATTAGAAATAATTGTGTCAAATATGCAGTTAATGTTATCGCTTTCATCTTCTAGGTGCATTTTAGCAATTCCATTTTTTGCAGATGCATATATTACTGGGAAATCTAGTTGATCATCATTTGCATTAAGCTCAATAAATAGCTCTATAACTCTATCCACAACTTTAAGAGGTTCTGCACCTGGTCTATCTATTTTGTTAATTATTACTATTGGTTTTAAATTAAGTGCTAGAGATTTTTTTAGAACCTCTCTTGTTTGAGGCATTGGACCCTCAAAAGCATCAACTAATAAAAGTACACCATCCACCATTTTTAGAACACGTTCAACTTCTCCTCCGAAGTCAGCATGTCCTGGTGTGTCCACTATATTTATTTTAGTTCCATTATACATTACAGATGTATTTTTAGCTAAAATTGTAATTCCTCTTTCTTTCTCTATATCATTGGAATCCATTATTCTTTCATCCACTTGCTCATTTGCTCTAAAAACATGACTTTGTTTTAATAGTGCATCTACAAGTGTAGTTTTTCCATGGTCTACGTGTGCTATTATTGCTACATTTCTTATCTTTTCGTTATTCATGATTATTACCTTCCTTATACTTATAATATGCAATAAATAATATATTAAATATCTCCTTCAATATTTAATATATTATTTATGTTAATTATTCTTTTTGACATAAAATATTATACTCTAATCTTCTTTTTTTGTCAACATAACTATTGTATCCATGATGTTCTCTGTCGCTTCGTCTAAATTGTCTTTTGTATAACCACTTAAATCAATAGGCTCTCCATAATTCATATACACTTTACTAAATGGTTTGAAGGTTCCATGTATTCCAATTGGAATTACTTTAACCTTTGCCTTCATTGCCATAAAAGCTGCACCATTTTTAGCTTTCATGTTTTTTTCCATTCCTTTTCTTGTTCCTTCTGGGAATATTCCAAGTAATTCACCATTTTTTAATACTTTTAAACATCTTTTCATTGCATCTATATCTTGCATATCTCTTTTAATTGGAATAACATCAAATAAATGCCCAAGCCACATTAAAATTCCATGTTGGAATAAATCTTCTTTCGCTACAAAATTCACTTTTCTTTTATTAAAAAGAACTATTGCTGCCGCATCCAGATAGTTTATATGATTACAGCATAGAACATATGCTCCTTCGTCAGGAACTTGTCCTGTAATTTTCACTCTAAATGCAATCCTATATACTACACCTAAAGTAACTTTTACCAATTTTCTAACAAATTTTTTCCAAGCAGTTTCTTTACGTACCCTATATATTTTTTCTTGCATTTTAATATCTTTTTGCTTCTTTTTAATTATGGAGCTTATCTCTCTTACGACTTCATTTATGCTCATACTTGTACTATCTATAACTTCCGCATCTTTTGCAACCTTTAATGCTCCTATTTCTTTTTGTTTATCATTTTCATCTCTTTTTTTGATGTTATCTATAACCTCTACATACGACATTGTAAGGCCTTTTTCTACATTTTGTTTAAATCTTCTTTTTGCTCTTTCTTCTAAATCAGCATCCAAATATATTTTCACATCTGCTGTAGGGAATACATATGTTCCAATGTCTCTGCCTTCCATTATGACATTCTTTCCCTCAGCCATTTTTCTTTGCAAATCTACCATGCTCAATCGCACTTCTTTAATGCTTGAAACCTGTGAAACTAATCCAGATACTTCTTTATTTCTTATCTCTTTTGTAACCTCTTTTCCATTTAGGAATACTAACTGTTTACCATTTTCCACTTTTAATTCAATCTGAAGATTTTTTAAAAGTTCTTTAATCTTATCTAACTCCTCAAGTTTTATTCCTTTATTTAACATGTCCAAAGTTACACATCTGTATGTTGCACCAGTATCAATATTTATTAAATTAAATTTCTTTGATAATATTTCTGTTACAGTCCCTTTCCCTGTACCTGCTGGTCCATCAATTGCTACTATAAATGACATAATTTCCTCCATTCTAACAATATATGAAATCAAAAAATACTCTACTTATTCATATTCTCTGGCATATGAATACCTTTAGCAAGTACAGATACTTCTTGTACATTCATTGTTGTTAATCTTTCAATTTCTTTTTTTACTTTTTGTTTAAAATCCCTAAGCACATTTACTATATTATACCCAAATATCACATAAACTTCCACATAAATATTTGTGGCACCCACAGAACTTTCTACTCTTACTCTTGAAACTCTATGTATTCCTTCTGTTTTTTTCGCAACATATTCGGTTATTTGCCTAAATACTGTATCCGAAATTGTAAATTTACCTAAATAACTAAAGGTAGGTCTTATTATGGATTTCTCAGATATATATGGTGCATCATTTCTTCTGTATTTGAAGATTTGCAAGGGATCTAATATATATCCTGCGAAATCTCTTTTAATTTCAAAAGTAGGAACTGGTATAACATGCTTTCCTTCAGTAGTTCTTATTCTTTTTGCAGTTTCCATCTCTGTCTCTGTTGCGACTTCATTAATATATATTGTTTTCTCTGGCTTTGGTAAACCTAAATTTTCAGCAATTTTCTCCACCATGCCATCAGAAGTACCCAAAATCAAAATTGATTCGGGTTTAATTTTTCTTAAAGCTTCTCTCATTTCTTTTCTGTCTTTTTGATCTATGAAAATAGCTTTTTTAACAGTTTCCACTTTGGTTGGAGCTTTTTTGGCTGAATTTCCTGCTACAACATCATTTTCATTTATTAATAGTCCATCATCTATTATATAATGTATATCATTTTCATTAGCCACCATCTGCGCCCTATAGCTCTTTCCTGTTCCAGATGGTCCAACAAAAGCATATACTCTGGTTTTAGTTCCTAGATTCATCTTTTTCACTCTCCATGTATGATTATATCATTTTATGTTACAGCTAGCAAGAAAATGATGTAAAAAAGTTAGTAATTCAACTCCCTTGTTTCCATTATTTTTTATTTTTACTATTAATCATTTTATAGTTGTTTATGATAAATCTTTTCATATTCTTTAATTTCTATTTTCCCCTCATTGTCTAAGTTTCCTTCTATGTATATGCCACCATTAATATTTAAATTTCTAAGCATAAAATCTGCCACATCATCATATCCATAAATTGTTATAATGCTTTCGTTAAGTAACTTGAATTTGCAACTTGCTATAGAAACATGACTATATTTTTCAATATTATCCTTATCATAGCCATATCTATCATATATAAATCTAAAATCCACATTTGTAACTATAGTTCCATATACTATAACTATATTCATTGTTCTTTCCTTTTAATTATATTTCTGTTTTAATTTTATCATATTTATCTAACTTTTATTCTATTTTATCCTACTTTTTCTTAATCTTTAATAAATAAAGGCATAGGCTACATATATTCTATAACTAATACCTACTAATACATAGCCTATTGATACATGTTTACCTGCTTTTTTCACAGGAAGGAATAAATCCCTTTAATATCTAATACTTCACTGTATATATTCCGTAAAATATATGATCTCGAATAATATTAGAGCTGGGCGAGAAGAATTGTTGCTGTTCGTATTGTACGGATTGTTGTTGTTGCGGTCTGATGCAGGATTATTCGAGCCGGAATTGTTGTAATTACCGACCACGATTAACTCGATTGTTGGTGTTGTTCGCCTTTTTGATTTATCCCTATTTTTTTATTTTTTATTTATTCATTAGTGTCTTTTGATTGAATATTATTTTATAAAGTCTAATATAATACTAATAACAATCTTATCAAGTTTCAAATATTCTATCTGTCAAGTTCTTCACATTTGCATATTTTATATATCCAAAATGCCCACATAAATATTTTCTAGCTTCTTTACTATCTAGCTCTCCTACTTTTATCTTATACTTTAATTCTTTTACCTTCTTCTTTAGTTTTCTTTTTCCGTTTGTCTCGTATTTTTAGCCTGTTCTCATTTATTTTGTATCCACAGAAATTTATTCCTTGTGTATTCTTAAATATTTGTGTTTTTTCATTTAGCTCTAATTCCAATTTTTCTG
>CALXWU010000062.1 GCA_944392505.1 uncultured Clostridia bacterium
CGTTTTGATTCACTATCTCTACCGTTCTTAACACTACCTTGACCTTTCTTATGAGCCATTTATCTCAACTCCCTTCGCGTACTAATTTGTAATTATTCTTTAACTGCTTCTTTTTTTGCACTTGCTGTTTTAGTTGTTGCTTTCTTATCTGCAACTTTTGCTTCAGTTTTAGCTTCTGCCTTAACTTCTGCTTTTGTTTCAGCTTTTTCAGCAGCTGTCTTTATTTTTGTAATTTCAACCTTTGTATATGGTTGTCTATGTCCTTGAGTTCTTCTGTAGTTCTTTTTAGCTTTATATTTGTATACTAAAATTTTCTTTCCTTTTCCATGAGAAACTACCTTTCCCTCAACTTTAACACCTTTAACATAAGGAGCTCCAACTTCTACTTTTTTGTCATCAGAAACTAATACTACGTTATCAAATGTAACTTTTTTACCTTCTTCAACATCTAATTTTTCGAAGAAAACTACATCTCCTTCTGCTACTTTGTATTGCTTTCCACAGCTTTCAATTATTGCGTACATTATATGTACACCTCCCTTTATATGTATACTCGCTAAGCATAAAATACAAGGCAGTTAGATTTCTCTAACCTTTAGTTGCCCGACCCAGGCGGCTTACGGTTTATAATTTTATCACATTTTTAAAGTTTTGTCAATGATTATTTTTACTCCACACTCTTCAAGCTTTCAATCATATCAATCTTTTTTAATGAGAAATATGTTATTATATTTACTATAATTGCGAAAAATACTGTAATTGCAATTCCTAATATATAGCTTAATAATCTAACATCTGGATCAAACATGGTTATATCCAATTCGCAGGTTCTTAATATATACATTGTTAAGAAATAGCCTCCTGCTAAACCTAATAAAATTCCTAGTATTGTGAGTATTATTGTTTCTCTTGCAATATAGCTATATACTTCTCTGTCGTAAAACCCTAAAACTTTAATTGTTGCAAGCTCTCTTATTCTTTCACTTATGTTTGCATTTAGTAGATTATATAATACCACTAATGCTAGAAGTCCTGCTGCAATAATTAAAATCCATACTACCATATCCATATTATCCATTACTGTTGCAAACATTCCTTCTGTCGCAGATGTAAATGATACTCCAGAAATATTGTCCGAATCTTCTAGTAGCTTTCTGCCCAAGTCATCCTCTTGTTCCTTTGTTAAGTTATTGGTCTTAGCCAAAATCACATTTGATTCTATTCTTGTATCAAAAATCTCATTATATAACTCTGGTGACATATAAATATAATGCATTAAATAATTCTCTGTTATTTTTGCTACATTTACTTCTACTCTATCTCCATCAGCGTTTTCAAGTAATATCGTATCTCCGATTTTAATATTTAATAAATTTGATAATTTTTCACTCACTATAACTCCTGAGGAGTCTAATATGTATTTCTCATCTTGATTTTTCCTATCCCTAAGCGAAATGAATTCTTCCAATTTACTTACATCTTCTGGTACTATCAACTGTATATTTTGGTTATTATCATCTTTAATTATTTTTACAGATTGTATATTTACTCCTATTGTACTTATTACTTCTTCTAATTCTAATATGCTCTCCTCTAATTTAGCTAATTCTTCCCCATATCTTTCTTCTTTTAATGAAATATTTATATTATATTTATTTATCTCGCCAAATTGTTTTGGAATCATGTTAGATATTGCATCCCTTAGTCCAAATCCAGCTATTATTAGTGATGTACAACCACATACACCTATAATTGTCATTAAAAACCTTTTTTTGTATCTAAATAAATTTCTGGCAGTAACTTTTGCAGTAAAATTCAAATGTTTCCAAATAAATGGAATTTTTTCTAATATTACTCTCTTGCCCAGCTTTGGTGCCTTTGGTCTCATAAGTGTTGCTGGATTATACCTAAGCTGTCTTATGCAAGTATATATTGTTGCGCCTACTGTACAAATTATTGCGAATGCCATGTCCATTGTAGCAATTCCCATATTAAACTCTAATATTACCGGTGGCAAATTATAAACCATTCCATACATATCTGCAACAATTTTTGGTAAAAATCCAAATCCAATAAATAGACCTATACCTCCACCTATTATAGTTGCTAAACTTGCATATATTATATATTTCGCTGCAATTTGCCTTTTGCTATATCCTAAGGCTTTTAAGGTTCCTATTTGTATTCTTTCTTCTTCTACCATTCTTGACATAGATGTCAAACTTATTAATGCAGCAACTAAGAAAAATACTACAGGGAATACTTGTGCTAAACTTGCCACTCTATCTGTATCTTGCACATAACTAGCATAGCCCATATTTTCATCTCTATCTAATATATACCATTCTGGTCTTTCTATCTTTTTGAGTTCTTCCTTAGCATCTAACAACTCCTCTTCTACTTTAGCAATTTCCTCTTCAAACTCATTCCTTGCCTCCTCTAGCTCCTTTTCTCCCTCTTGAATCTCCTTTTCTGCTGCTTCTAATTCCGCTTCTGCTTGATTTAATTGATAATATGTAGAATTTTTTTGGCTTTGTAATTCTTTTTCTTTACTTTCGATTTCTGTTCTACCTGCTTCAAGTTGTTTTGCTCCATCTTCCAACTCTTGTTTAGCTGTAGAAATACTTGTGCTCAATAAATTTATTGTGCTATCTATATCAGTTACTCCTTGAGTTTGAAGGGCATTTTCTATTCCCAAAATTGAACCTTGTAGTGTTTGAATTTGTATGTTTAGTTTATCTATTTGTAATTGTATAGCTTCTTTCTCTTCTTCTGTTGCCAATTCTAATTGAGCCTCAAGAGCTTTTAAAGCAGTCTGAGCTTCTTCTAAATTTTCTTTTAAGGTATTTAACTGTGACTGAGTTTGCTCTAACCCTTCTAATTGTTCCTCATATCCACTTATTAATTCCTCTGCCTGTGCTTTTTCTTCTTCAAATCTTTTTTCATTTTCTTCTAAAGTCTGCTTTGCACTTTCTAATTGCTCTTCTGCAGCTGCAAACTCTCTATCTGCCTCTGCTCTGTTTGCCTCTAATTTTCTTCTTCCATCTTCAATTTCTTTTTTTCCGTCTTCAAGCTCTTTTTCTGCATCATTTAATTCTTTTTCTGCCTTTTCTGTTTCTTCATCTAATTTTTCCTGTGCCTCTTCTATTTTTGAATTTGTACTTTCATACAATTCATTGTATCTTGCTTCTCTTCTTTCTTCTGAAATAGCTTCTAGTTCATCTTCAACTTTACCTATTGCTTCGTCATATTTATTGCCTGTTGTTTCTAAATCTATTGCACCTGTTACTGCCAAATAAATATTTGTATATATATCAGTATTTATGTTTTCTTTTGGTACATATAGATAATAATTTATAACTCCGCTGCCAAGTTTTGTGCTTCCTCTGTCTGTAGATATATATAATGGAGATCTAACAGTTCCAACAATTGTAACTTTGTTTTCTTTCAATACCTTTTCAGTCTCTCCATCATCATTTGTAATGTCTTCTACTTCAATTTCTATTGTATCCCCTATATTATGTCCTGTTCCAAGCAAAAAATCAGGTTCTACAACACATTCATTTTCATTTTCTGGGAAACGTCCTTCTACTATTTCTAGATTATTTATGTCATTTAAGACAGTCTCAAGTTTTACAATAACCTCTTCTTCCTCTAGTTTTACTGTAGCATCTGTTTGATAGGCTCCTTCTGCATTTTCTATATTTTCTAGATTCTTTATTGCTGTCACATCATCATCTGTCAATCCTAAAGTTGAAATAACTTGAATATCCATTACTTTAAGATCATCAAAATATTTATCTAAAGTTTTTTGCATATCTGGACTAGCTGCTTTTAGCCCAGCAAAAAAACCTACTCCTAAAAGGGCAATAAGAAGTATTGATATAAACCTTTTATATGAATTTTTTATTTCTTTAATTCCATCTTTAAAAAGTGCGGTTTTCACTTGTTCTATCCTTCCTTCCCGCTTAGATTTTTTCGAATCACTTACCATTCAATTTGCTCTATTGGCGTAGGTGTGTTATTTACCTTTATATCAAAGGCAGTACCATTTTTAAAATGTATAACTCTGTCCGCCATTGGTGTTAATGCACTATTATGTGTAATTATAATAACGGTCATTTTCTCTTTTCTGCAAGTATCTTGAAGTAATTTTAATATTTGTTTTCCTGTTTTGTAATCCAATGCTCCTGTTGGTTCATCGCATAATAGTAACTTTGGATTTTTTGCTATAGCTCTTGCTATAGCAACTCTTTGCTGCTCTCCGCCAGATAATTGAGATGGGAAGTTTTTCATTCTATTTTTAAGTCCCACTTTTTCTAATATATCTTTAGGATCCAATGGATGTTTACAAATTTGTGTTGCAAGTTCTACATTCTCTATTGCAGTAAGATTTTGCACTAGATTATAGAACTGGAATACAAAGCCAATGTCTTCTCTTCTATATTTTGTTAATTCTTTTGGTTTAAATTTGCTAATATCTTTCCCATCTATTATTACTTTACCAGAAGTTGCACTATCCATTCCTCCGAAGTATATTTAATGCTGTAGTCTTACCAGCTCCGCTAGGTCCAACTATTACAACAAGTTCACCTTTTTCTATTTCAAAATCAGTTTTATTTAAGGCTTTTATTGAAATTTCACCCATTTTATATTCTTTTACAACATCTTTAAATTCAATATATGGCATATTTCTGCCTCCTATTTATCATTAAATTTATTTTATAGGTAAAAAACTAAAGAGAGCATATTAATAGATATTAAATTATCTATACAAGATACTCCCCCTTATATTATAACATTTCTATTTAACATATATATTTTATCATTATTTTAAACATTGTCAATAATTCTAATTAATTTATTTATAACTTGTGAAATAAAAAGTTAAATGCAAGTATTAGAAAAAATAGTTGCATTTAGTGGTTAATTAAGTTCTTAGTGAAATA
>CALXWU010000063.1 GCA_944392505.1 uncultured Clostridia bacterium
GTTAATAACTTTTATTAGATCAATTTTATTATACATAATTGTACTAGTTGTAATGAGATTAATGGGAAAAAGAGAAATTGGACAACTGCAACCTTTTGAACTAGCAATTTCAATAATGATAGCAGACTTGGCATCAACTCCTATGGCAGATGCAGGGATTCCAATAACAAATGGAATAATACCAATTTTAGCCCTTTTAGTTATGCATCTAATTATTTCTGTAGTAAATATAAAAAGTATAAAAGCAAGACAAATATTATGTGGTAAGCCCGCAATATTAATATATAGAGGAAGAATAGATGAAAAAGTTTTACGAAAAGAAAGATTTACAGTAAATGAATTGGAAGAAAGATTAAGAGGAAATAACATAATAAATATTGGAGATGTAGAATATGCAATACTAGAAACTAGTGGACAAGTTACAGTTATTCCGAAACCAGACAAGAAAAATGTGACAACAGGAGATTTAAATATAAAATCAGAATATGAAGGAATAACATATGATTTAGTTTTAGATGGAAAGGTTATGTATGAAAATTTAAAAATGTTAAATAAAGATTATGATTGGCTTAAGAACAAATTAAGCAAATTTAAAATTTTACCAGAACAAGCATTAATTGTAACAATAGATGGAAAAGGCGAAATCTTCTGCCAAGAAAAAATGTCGTTTTAGGGGATAGAGGAGGCGTTATGAAGAAAGAACTGATAATCTGCATAATAATTGTTTCTTTAATCATCATCGGAAATATAGTCACACAGAATTATACTAAAGAATGTGTGTCTCAAATGAATGAAAAACTAGATATTCTTAAAGAAGCTAGTCTAAATGCTAAACTAGAAAGTGAAAATAATGAAGTCTCTAAACAGGTAAATGAAATTGAGAATAAATGGAATGAATATCAAGAAAAATTATCATATTATATTGAGCATGATGAGCTGGAAAAGGTAGAAAGTCAAATATATACCATGAAAGGATTCAGCGAAATAAAAAGATATGATGAAATAATACCAGAATTAGAGAAATGTGTATTCATATTAGAACATATTCAGGATAAAACAAAAATAAATATAAAGAATATTTTTTAAAATCCTTATCAAAAATAAAGTCAAATACTTGTCAAGACTAAAAATATATGATACAATATTTAATGTTACAAAATAGAGATATTTAGGAAGGAAATGAATACACGATGGTAGAAATAGTAAGAAATATAATTTTAGTTATATATGTTTTAGTTTGTATAATATTAATAGTGCTTGCAACAATTCAAGCAAAAGATCAAAGCGGAGCTTCACAAACAGTTACAGGAGCAGCTGCAAATAATTTTTATGAGCAAAATAAAGGTAGGACGAAAGAGGGAAAATTAAAAAGAATGACTATAATCTCAGGAGTATTATTTGTTGTACTTGCAATCGCTCTTTCAATTTTATATGTAATGTAGTTGTTTATTATATGAAAATAGATTCAGAACATATATAGATTTTAATTTATATATGTTCTTTTTTTAGAAAGAAGGTTAATTTATTGAATAAAAAAGAAGTAAATAAGATACACAAAAAAATGAAAAAAAAGAAAAAAGATTTAAAAAAGAAGTCAACTAGAATTTCAAAAGAACACAAGGCAAAGCAAAAAGCTGTCAAAGTAAAGGAAAACAGCAAAATATTTGAATTAGAAAAAAACACTATAGTTGGAACCTACCAAAAGAGTAGAAATTTTGGGTTTGTTATTCCAGATGATAAAAAGCTTGGCTCAGATATATATATTTCAAAAAAAGATGCAAGGAAAGCAAAAAACAATCAAAAAGTAGTTGTAGAAATTATAAAGCTTCCACAAAAAGATAAAAGTGCAGAAGGAAAGATTGTAGAAATAATTGGATATATTGATCAGGCTGGAGTAGACATGCTTTCTTTAGTTAAAGAATATGATTTGCCTTATGAATTTCCTTCACAAGTAGTACAAGAGGCTAAAAAGATAGAGCAAAAAATTAATGAAGTGGAAATACAGAATAGGAGAGATTTAAGAGGAGAAGAAATCTTTACTATAGATGGTGATGACTCAAAAGACTTAGATGACGCTGTAAATGTAAAAAAGCTTCCTAATGGAAACTATGTATTGGGAGTTCATATAGCTGATGTTAGCCATTATGTAAAAGAAGGTTCATTTTTAGACAAAGAAGCTATTTTAAGGGGAACTAGTATATATATGTTAGACAGAGTTATTCCTATGCTTCCCGTAGAGCTTTCAAATGGCATTTGTAGTTTAAATGCAGGAGAGGATAGGCTTGCAATATCATGTGTAATGGAGATAGATAAAAAAGGACAAGTTATATCATCAGATATATTTAAAAGCGTGATTACAGTGACAGAGAGAATGACATATAAAAATGTGCAGAAAATATTGGATAATTCGGACACAAAAGTTGTAAAAAAATATGAAAAATATATCCATCATTTTAAGTTAATGGAAGAACTTGCACACCTTCTAAAGGAAAGAAGGAATAAAGAAGGAAGCTTGAATTTAGATATACCTGAAACAAAAGTTATACTTGATGAGAATGGATTTGCAATAGATATTACGAAATATGATTTAACATTTGCAAATGAAATAATAGAGCAGTTCATGCTTACAGCAAATGAAACAGTTGCAGAAAAGTTCTTTTGGCTTGAAGCACCATTTATATACAGAGTGCATGAAGCACCAGATATGGACAAGGTGAATGAACTTAATAAGTTTTTATTCAATCTTGGATATAGAGTAAAATGCAATAAAGAAGAAGTACACCCAACTGCATTTGCAGAAGTGTTAGATAAAATTAAAGGAAAGCCAGAAGAGAGAGTAATTTCAACATTAATATTGAGAACACTTAAAGTTGCAAGATATGAAAGTGAGAATAAAGGGCATTTTGGTATTGCAAGTAAATATTATTGTCATTTCACATCTCCAATTAGAAGGTACCCAGACTTATTTATTCATAGAATAATATCGAAGTACTTAAAACAAGGGTATAATTTATCAGATGAAGAAAAAGCAAAATATGCTTCACAAGCAACTAAATATGCAGAAACCTCGTCAGAGAGGGAAAGAGTGGCACAAAAAGTTGAAAGAGAAAGCGTAGATATTAAAATGGCTGAATATATGGAGCAGCACATAGGCGAAGAATATGATGGTATTATTTCAAGTATTACATCATTTGGTGTATTTGTTGAACTAGAAAATACTGTAGAAGGCATGATTAGATTTGACAAATTAGGCGATGAATATTTTGAATATGACGAAGATAGAAAAACATTGCTGGGCGAAAAAACCAAAACAATGTATCACATAGGGGACAAGCTTCACATAAGGGTTATTAGAGCAGACAAACAATCAAGACAGATTGATTTTGAGAAGGTAGATCAAGATAGCCAAGTAGATCAAGATAGGCAGGAAGAGGAAGCTACACAACAAAATTAGGTGCTATCAAACAAAATATGGCTAAGACATAAAGAAAAATTCCAGCACCTTTATTTCTGTTTTGCGTATATTCGATATATCCAGTTATTGCAGTCTCCAAAAATGCATAGATACATGCGATAAATACTATTAATTGCAATATAATCAACTCCTTAAATTAATTTTGGGTTTTAGAGGCAGGACTGTCCCAAAAACGAATAACTATGTGGTTTTAACGCCTGTCCCCAAAAGCGACACTATGTGTTTAACAACAAATAGCTTGAACGCAAATTAACGTCAACATCTATGTCAAAAAATGCATCTCTATAATGGTGTAACCAGTTGTACTCCTCCCATTCAGCTTTAGTATTAAAGTATTTCAAGCCATACAATCCAAAACTATCAATATCTGCATGTAATTCTTTAGATGTTTTGTATAAATAATCAATAATGTGTTTTTCTAAAAAGGATTTTGCAGATGCTTCTATTTTAGAAACTATTTCATCATTTTTTAAATTAATATTACTATTCATAGATTGCATTTTTGCGGTTAATTTTATTTCAGAAGATATATATGGTGAGCCATTAACTAGATTTACAGAACTTTTTGTGTTTTTATCAAGTTCAAGATAAAGATCTATATAATCCAGCTCTTCTATAGGACTAGGAATTCTAATTTGTGCATTTTTTAATTTATTTGAAATGATTAAATGACAAATAGATTCAAATCCATTTAATTCTCCAACAAGCTTATCTCCATTAAAGACAGCGAGTCCCATTGTTTCAACACCTGGTTCACCTGAAATTGGGGTTTGACCGGCAGTATAATATGAAGATGTATCTGTTGAATTGCCATCAGTATTTTGTGTATTCTCTGAATTAATTGACCCAAGTATAGCTACTGGTTCAGAAAAAGTATCTGTCACTGCTGAGAAAAATTCGTTTATTGTAATATTTTCCGTATATCCAGTATATTCACTTGAGCTAGGAGCAATTTCATAATATCTAGCAGAGATTTTATCAAGTAGAGGAGTAGAATATTCTAAATAAGAGCGAGCATCACATTTGCTTATAATAATACTAGAATCTGTACGAAATTCTATATTATTTGCAAGAGTATATAAATACTCACTTACACCTTCACTTGCCAATGCTTCGGATATTACAAGAACCTTGCAATGTGATAAATTAACTTCTTTACCAAGATAACTATTAAATAAATTTATACCAGTACTAATAGAGGGACAATCAATAGAATCGACCACAACAGATGCCGATTGAGATGAACTACTAGAACCTCCATCCCCGCTG
>CALXWU010000064.1 GCA_944392505.1 uncultured Clostridia bacterium
ACTAGCATTGGACCGATATTTGTTACAGTTCCTGCACCTAATGTAAGTACTATGTCTGAAGGCTTAGCATGTTCTTTAATATATTTTACTATTTCATTGAAATCAGAAATATATATTGCATCATGTCCGAGTTGTTTAATTTTATCCACTAAATCTTTGGAAGAAATATCATAAGTATTATTTTCTCTAGCTGCGTATATATCTGTAACTATAATGTTATCAAAATTTAATAGTGCATTTGCAAAATCATTTAATAATGTTTTAGTTCTACTATATGTGTGGGGTTGAAATATAACCCAAGATTTATTGTATTTTTTTTGCTTTAATGCATTGGCAGTTGCAGTAATCTCTGTCGGATGATGTCCATAGTCATCATACACACTTACATTATTAAAACTACCTTTAAATTCAAATCTTCTATGTGCTCCAGTATATTTAAATAATGCATTTTTTATATCTTCCTTTTCTATACCATATTCATTACATACAGCAATACATGCTAATGCATTCATTACATTATGGGCACCTGGAATAGAAAGTGAAATTGTTTTATAAAAGTTATTGTTATGATAAACATCAAAAGTAGGGAAGCCGTTGTTATTAAAAACAATATTTCTTGCAACGAAATTTGCATTCTCGTTTTTAATTCCATATGTTACAACTTTTGCATTTGTATTTTTTGTAAGAGTCCTACAATTTGGATCATCCCAATTTATAACCAAAAGCCCATCTTCTGGAATAAGCTTAATATAGTTACCAAACGATTTTATAATATTTTCTAAAGTCCCGAAATAGTCTAAATGGTCATTGTCAATGTTTAATATAACTTCTACTTTAGGATATAATTTAAGATAACTTTCTACATATTCGCATGCCTCTATAATAAAATAATCGCTATTTCCAACCCTGTAATTTCCATTAATTTGTTTTAAATAAGCACCTACTTGTATTGAAGGATCCATGTTTGCTTCTAAGAAACATAAAGAAATCATTGAGGTGGTTGTTGTCTTTCCATGAGTTCCTGAAATGCAAATTGTATCTTTGAAAGCTTTTGTAAGTATGCCCAAAAAAGTACCTCTTTCTACAATCGGGATATTTAATTCTCTTGCTCTTACCAATTCTGGATCATCTTTTTTGACTGCTGCACTAAAAACAACCAGATTAGATTTTTCTAAGTTATCTATATCATGACCTATTTTTACAGGTATATGATTTTTTATTAGTTTATCAGTAATTTCAGATTGTGAAGTATCAGATCCTGTTACTATAAATCCACAAGAGTGTAATATTTCTGCAATCCCACTCATGCTTACTCCACCAATTCCTATTAAATGTATATGCTTATATTGCTTTAAATCTTCAATATCTATCATTATCTACACACTCCCTATATAATAATGCCTAAATCAAGAATATTATATACTGTTTTAGCAAGTTTTTCAATATAATATATTATAAAACTTTATTTTTAGTGAATCGTAAGTTACAAATTATAGGTGGTTTAAGAAAAGTAGATTATATGTAGCCATAAATTGCAATAAATGCAGACGATTGAAAGGATAATAAAATGAAAAGAATTTGTAGAAAATGTAAAAATAAAGAAGGAAAAAAGATTTTTTTGGAGAATAGTATAATTGTACATAATATAGTCACAGAAGACAATGTACAAATTTTTAAAACTTTTGGAAGGCAGGTGCACGAGATGCAAATAACAGACGTACGTTTAAGAAAGGTAAATTCAGAGAACAGAATGAAAGCTGTTGCCTCTGTAACATTCGATAATGAATTTGTTGTACATGACATAAAAGTTATCGAAAGTCAAGATGGATTATTTATAGCTATGCCAAGTAGAAAAACTCCAAATGGAGAATTTAAAGATATAGCTCATCCAATAAATCCAGAGACAAGAGAGAAAATTCAAAAAGCTATATTAGAAGCTTATGAAGCTCCTGAAGCTGAACAAACTTCAGCAGAATAATAAATAAAAGAAATGCCCCATACAATTTGTATGGGGTTCTTTGTTGTACGAAGTATAATTCTAATCCGACAACGCTTTGAACAGATTACTAACACTTAAAATAACAACCATATCATCAGTTTTCAAGCTTACTTCCAATACATATTGTGATTTCATGTAATATTCAAACACTTCCATAAGCTTAATATCAAATGTGGTACTACCACCTAGTTTTGACGACATTGCCACTGTTGCAAGCATGTTGAAACGACTTCCAAAATCTTTTATCTTTTTTAAGTCACTATCACCATTCCTAATCAATACTCTAGCATCAATTGAAGATTTCCGTAATTTTACTTCGCCTTCGGTATCTACTGAAGGGAGAAACCACAATCTTCCATTGCTAAACTGTACAAGATATTTACGTAAACAATTCAAGTTAGTTACCTCAGTAACAAACTTCTTAAAGTTAGTTGATACCTCCCCATAAATAGGAAGCATAATGTTGTAGTGTTCCATAATAGCCTCACTTTCTGTTTCTTGTGTAATCTGTTCTTTTTTTCTAATTACCTTATTGGCAATTACACATATTATACCATTTTTGAAGTAGAATTACAACTAAACAAAATCACACTATATTATGGAATTCGTGACTTTAACAGAATTATGAATATGATACATAAAGAAAGTTATATAATCAATCTAAAATTCACAATTCTTTGGCGTTCTAGGAAATGGCAAAACATCACGAATATTCTGCATGCCAGTTAAATACATCAACATTCTTTCGAAGCCTAAACCGAAACCAGAGTGTGGGCAAGAGCCATAACGTCTTAAATCTAAATACCACCAATAATCCTCATTAGACAAATTCAATTCCTTCATTCTTGAAGTCAATTTATCAAAATCGTCTTCTCTTTGACTTCCGCCAATTATCTCACCAATACCTGCAACTAATAAATCTGCAGCTGCAACAGTTTTGCCATCTGGATTTTGTTTCATATAGAAAGCCTTTATTTCAGCAGGATAATCTGTAACAAAAACAGGACGTTTGAAAATGACTTCACTTAAATATCTTTCATGTTCTGTTTGAATATCAGTTCCCCAATGAACAGGAAATTCAAATTTATCATTTACTTTTTCTAATTCCTTAATAGCATCTGTATATGTAATCCTTCCAAAATCAGAATGAACTACATTGTCTAATTTCTCGAATAAGCCAGTATCAATAAATTTATTAAAAAATTCCATTTCTTCAGGGGCATTTTCTCTAACATATGTAATTATATATTTTATCATTTCCTCAGCTAAATCCATATAATCACTAAGATCTGCAAAACAAATTTCTGGTTCTATCATCCAAAATTCTGCTGCATGCTTTACTGTATTTGAATTTTCGGCTCTAAAAGTAGGACCGAAGGTATATACATTTCTATATGCATGTGCAAAGGTTTCTACATCTAATTGGCCACTAACTGTTAAATGTGATTCTTTACCGAAGAAATCTTGTGAAAAGTCAACTTGTCCATTTTCTGTTTTAGGAATGCTATTCATATCTAGAGATGTAACTCTAAACATTTCGCCTGCACCTTCACAATCGCTGCCTGTAATAATTGGTGTATGAACATATACAAATCCTCTTTCTTGAAAGAATTTGTGAATTGCATAAGATAGGACTGATCTTACTCTAAATACAGCGTTGAAGGTATTGGTCCTTGGACGCAAGTGAGCAACTGTTCTTAAATATTCAAATGTATGTCTCTTTTTCTGAAGAGGATAATCCAAATCAGCCATATTTACAATTGTTACCCTACTTGCTTTTATTTCAAAAGGTTGTTTTGCATTCTCAGTCTTTACAACTTCACCTTCTACTTCTACTGAAGAACTAATTGATAATTTACGTACTTCTTCAAAGTTATCTAAACTATTATCAAAAACTATTTGTACATTATTAAAGAAAGAACCGTCATTTAGCTCAATAAAACCAAAATTTTTAGAATCTCTTAAAGTTCTAACCCATCCAGTTAAAGTTACTTTCTTTCCAGAATACTCGTCTAAATTTTTGTATAAATCTTTTACTATAGTATATTTCATATGTGACCTCCTATATAGTTAATAAAAATAATAGATTTTAATGAAATTATAATCTACAATGTAAATATTATACAAAAAAAAATCTGATAATTCAAGAAAAAACACAATAAATGTTATAAAAAGGTAACGCACTCCTTGAGAAGGTAATAGGTAG
Source organism: uncultured Clostridia bacterium (assembly GCA_944392505.1). Lineage (GTDB taxonomy): Bacteria > Bacillota > Clostridia > TANB77 > CAG-508 > CALXVA01. The sequence continues at coordinate 4,206 of CALXWU010000064.1, forward strand.
GCAGAGAATCATAATCCACAATTTTATAGAGAATAAGAATTTTACGAAAACACTCATAAAAAAATTAGCCAAATGTGTTGACATTTGGCTTTTTTCATTATATAATATTTAGGCATGAATTTGGCGATGAAGTAAGATGTGGCTACACAGCACTTGTTTCTAAGTGTTGATGGAGGGAACTCTTATGGAGTATGTCGTGGCAAAGACCAAGGCGGTAAGTATAAAATTAAGCACTTATCCCAA
>CALXWU010000065.1 GCA_944392505.1 uncultured Clostridia bacterium
TTTTTAGCTTTAAATTGCACTTAGCCTCATTTTTGCATTTTATTTTTCATAATTGCACTTAATTTGTAAATTCACGAGATTTTATATGAATTTATAGAAACGTTACAAAAAGACATGAACTTCATATTCATGCCTTTTTCATCTTATTTTAAAACTTCACTCAATACTTTTGAGAGATACTTCATGCTTACTAAGCATTGCTCCATTGTGTTGCCTGTTGCTCCTACTTCTATTATACTAGCTCCTTTTGCTAGCTGTTGGTTATATCTACTATCTCTTAATATTATTGGTTTAAATAATCCTGGATATAACTCATTCGCTTTTTCCTGTATTTTTATTGCTAATTTCAAATTTTCATTCCAATTATCATGTTCACTTCCACCACCATTACTACCTATTACAAACATCAATTGTGCCGCCTCCTCATCTCCTATTTTTACTGTAGGTGCATATGAACTATCTCCAATTGCATCTCTGTGTATGTCAAATAAAATATCAGTATCTTCATTTTCTTCTAATAGCTTAGCTACTCCTTTTAATGATCTATCATAAGATGAACTATATGACGAATCATAAATTGTCTCATCATGAATTACATTATATCCATAGTGTTGCATATATTTAGTAAGTTCTCTTCCCACTCTAACCATGTTACAATTCAAATCCGTTGTTCTAAAGTTACCAGATGCTTTATATGTATATGCTTCTGTTGGAGTATAGCTTTCACACGTATGTGTATGATAAATTAATATATTTTTTGTGTTAATATTAACATTAGGTACAAGCATTTCTTCTGTTAATTTGATATTATCTGTTTCATTTCTTATCTTAACTCCATTATATTCACTTGTATATTTTTCTGGCACATTATTTTTAAGCACTTCCGTTTTTAATCCAGTTTCTGCTTCTTGTATTTCTCCATCAGCTATAATATTTTCACTAGTTGCATTAGCTATCTCATTAGTTATTTCATTATTTGCTTCTGCTACAATCCCTGTTCCATTCTTTTCAAGGCTATCAATAACTCCCAGCTCTATCCCTAACGCCATTTTTAAAGGCTCCATTTTATTAGTTTCAGCAATTATTGTTTCTTTTTTGTTTACTGTGCTAATACTTGGAACTACTGTGTCTAAACATTCCAGAAGTGGATTTTTCTCCGTGTTTAACTTTGTCTTAAATCCAGAAAAAAATTTAGTTAGAAATACTACTATTACTATTATCAAAGTTATCTTAATCAAATATTTAACTATATCTTTCAATTCTATTACAGCTAAATTTATCATACTTGTATCCCTTCTTATATTGAATTTTGCCATAATCGTACAAGTTACTATATATAAATATATTCTTGTACACAAAAAAATATAACCTAAATTTTGATTTTAGGTCATATTTCGTATAATTTTTATTCATTCCGTTGTTACAATTAATATGAACTATGAATTGTAACATTTCCTTATTTACTATTTAAAGCCATAGCCAAATCCTCGACTCTTATCTCCTCTTGTACTCCAGTTTCCATGTTCTTCAAACTTACAGTACCATTCTTTTCCTCTTCTTCCCCTATAATCGCAACATATGGGATCTTAAGTTTATCTGCATATTTGAATTTAGCCTTTATTTTTTTATCCTCTAAATATACATCTGTATTAATTCCTGCACTTCTTAGTCTGTCTCCTACCTCTAAAGCTTTATCTAAATTATCTGTCATTGATACAACTAACACTTTTGAAATAGCTTGTCCTTTTTCTTTTAAAATATCTAATTCATTTAATTTGTAAAATAATCTAGTTAATCCTATTGATACCCCAACACCCGGCATCTTTTTATCTGTATAAAACTCTGCAAGATTTTCATATCTTCCTCCAGAACAAATGCTACCTAATTCTCTATAATCATTTAAGAAAGTTTCATATACTGTTCCTGTGTAATAATCAAGCCCTCTAGCAATTGTTAAATCTACCTTAAAGTGTGTATCCGGCACACCAAAAGCTCTAACATATTTTACTACACTTTTTAGCTCATCTAATCCTGTTGTGAATAAATCATTTGAAAAATTAAGCTCTTCAAGTGCTTTTATTTTCTCGTCAGTATTTCCTTTTATTTCGATAAATGACATTATTTTTTCAATCTTGCCATCATCTATCTTTAAATCTTGTAAACATTTAATTACATTATCTCTACCTATTTTGTCTATTTTATCAATTACTCTCATTATTTCAACAGAAATTTTCTCTAAATCAAGTTCTTCAAATAGTCCATTAAGCAACTTCCTATTATTTATTCTAATAGTAAAATCCTCGAAGCCAAGTTCTTTTATTGTTGTATAAATTACACTTGGCATTTCAGCATCATTTATAATGCTTAAATTTTCATCTCCAATAATATCAATATCACATTGATAAAACTCTCTATATCTTCCTTTTTGTGGTCTTTCTCCTCTATAGACCTTCCCTATTTGATATCTTTTAAATGGAAAAGTTATATCATTGTAATATTCACAAACATATTTAGCTAGTGGAACTGTTAAATCAAATCTTAAAGAAAGATCATTTTCTCCCTTATTAAAACGGTAAATTTGTTTTTCTGTTTCTCCTCCCGCTTTAGCTAGAAGCACATCAGAGCTCTCAATTATTGGCGTATCGATTGGAAGGAAGCCAAATCTTTCATATGACTTTCTTATCTTATCCACCATACCATTAAATTTTATCTGATCTTCTGGCAACAATTCCATAAATCCTGGTAATGTTCTAGGTTCTACTCTCATCAAATCCTCCTTTTGTCGCTTTAGGGACAGTCCCTAAAACGACAAGGTTGTCGTTTCTGGGACAGGCTTCTTATAGCAACTTCTCTTAATTAATATATTTTCTTTGCATTTTAGTACAATTTAGTAAAATCCAAACGTAATTCTATATTCTTCTACTCTTCTACTCTTCTCCCGGTTCAAGATTATAATAAATCGGCTCTTCTTCTTCAATCTTAGTAATTATTCCATGTCCAGGATATACGATGGTATCACTTGGGAGAACTAGCAATTTTTTGGTTATCGAATTCATTATATCTTCAAAACTACTTGTTGGAAGGTCTGTTCTTCCCCACATGCCTTTAAATAATGTATCTCCTGTAAATACAAATTTTTCTTTTTCGCAATACAAACTACTTCCACCTTTTGTATGTCCGGGTGTATGAATTACTTTAAATTCCAAGTTACCTATATGTAATGCATCTCCATCATTTACTCTTGAATCTGCTTGTACTGTTATTGGCTTTTCTGACATAATTCCTGTTAGATTAATATCAGGATTACCGAGTCCTTCATAATCCTCACTGTGAATAAGTATTTTGCCACCAGCCTTTTCCTTCAACTGGCTAGCTCCACCAATATGGTCTCCATGGCAATGTGTTAAATAAATATATTTTAAATTTGCTCCTAAAATATGGAGCAATTCTATTATTTTGTCTTCTTCCGAAGCTGGATCTATTACCATGGCTTCTTTTGTTTCTTCATCTTGGATAATATAACAATTTGTTATAATTGCACCTATATAAGCTGGTAACTTTAATTGTTTTAGTATCATTTTTTTCATCATTGTTTCTTCCTTTTTACCTCATATACACTATCAATCTTTCTTAATGTTTTTAACACTTCATTTAAGCCTTCAATGTCTTCAACTTCAACTGTTAATTCTGTTATTGCTATTTTTTCTTTATTAGCTTTTGAAGCTAGCGCCATTAAATTACACTTGTTATCTCCTACTACTTTTATGATGTCTGCAAGAAGTCCTGCTCTATCATTTGCATATACTTCGATATCAACACTGTAGGTAGTTTTCTTGTTATCGCTCCAGTATACATCTATAATTCTGTCACTTTCTTCTAAAAGATTTTTCGTATTTACACAATCTGTTCTATGAACTGAAACTCCTCTTCCTCTGGTTATATACCCTATGATTTCATCACCCGGAACAGGGTTACAGCATTTAGATAATTTTACCAAGCAATTATCTATTCCTTTTACAATTATACCATTTTGTGATGGTTTTGGTTTTCTTGTTTTTTCTTTTGCAAGCTCTTCTAAAGTTTTTTCTATATCATCCTCTTTATGTGTTTTTCTATATTCTTCAAGCATTCTTTGAATTATTTTTCCAGCTGTTATAGAGCCAAATCCTACACTTGAATACATATCTTCGATTGAATTAAATTTGTATCTATTTAAAACTACTTGTATAAATTCTGGTTTAATCAAATCCTCATGCTTTAGTCCTAATTTTTTTAACTCTTTTTCTATTAAATCTTTTCCCTTTTCAATGTTTTCTTCTCTCTGGTTTTTCTTAAACCAGCTAAGTATCTTGTTTCTAGCTCTTGAGCTTTTTACAAATTTTAGCCAATCT
>CALXWU010000066.1 GCA_944392505.1 uncultured Clostridia bacterium
GTATTTCACTAAGAACTTAATTAACCACTAAATGCAACTATTTTTTCTAATACTTGCATTTAACTTTTTATTTCACATTCATATAAAATCTATTCCAGATTCCTTGACAAAATACAAAAATCCTCATATAATATACTGTTAGTTGCCTAACAATAATTGGAGGTGGTTAGAATAGAAAGTAGAGATATAGGAAGATGTGTACACATATTATCTAGGCAAATAAAAAGGAAAGTAGATGAAGCTGTATCAAAGTATGATGTAACAGCAGTTCAATGTGGCTTTATAAAGCTCATAAGCGAAAGTGCAAAACATGGAGATGTTTATGCAAAAGATATAGAAGCCAAGTTTAATATGAGAAGAGCAACTGTTGCTGAAATTCTAAGCTTAATGGAAAAAAATGGACTCATAACAAGAGAATCACAGGTTGGAGATGCACGTTTAAAAAAGATTACATTAACACAAAAATCTATTGAAATCCAAAAAAATATTGAAAGTGAAATAAAAAAAGTAGAAGATAGTTTAAAAAATAATTTAACCAAAGAAGAAATTAACAAATTCATGGAAATAGTACAAAAGATGTCGCAAAATTTAGGAAAGTAAAGAAAGAAATGTAAATAAATATTTATTTCTTTTATATTGACATAAATATTAAAAAAAGTAACTTGTGAAATATTAAAATAAAAAACAAAGAAATAATAGGAGGACAAAATGTTTAAGAAATTAGCGAAATATGTAAAAGACGTAAAAAAAGATGCTATTTTAACTCCAATCTTCGTTATTTTTGAAGTTGTAATGGAAGTTGTTATTCCATACTTGATGGCAAAAATAATAGATGTTGGAATTCAAAATAGTGATGTTAAGTATATCCTAGAAATAGGAGTATTTTTAATTGTATCTGCCATATTATCACTTGCTTTTGGCATGCTTTCTGGTAGGTACGCTTCAAAAGCTTCAGCTGGCTATGCGAAAAATCTAAGGAAAGCTATGTTTGACAAAATACAAACCTATTCTTTTGAAAATATTGATAAATTCTCAACCTCAAGTTTAATTACAAGGCTTACTACAGATGTTACAAATGTTCAAATGGCATTTCAAATGATTATAAGGATACTAGTAAGAGCACCAATAATGCTCATTTTTGCCTTGATTATGAGTTTTAGCATTAGTACAAGGTTAGCATGTATATTCTTGGTGGCCATACCAATTTTAGGTTTCCTTTTAATCTTCATAGCAAAAAAAGCACACCCTCATTTTGAAACAGTCTTCAAAAAATATGATGAATTAAACAGAGTAGTACAAGAAGATTTGAACGGAATAAGAGTTGTAAAAGCATATGCAAAAGAAGATTTAGAAAAAGCTAAATTTAAAAAAGTAAATGATGAAGTGTTTAGCTTCTTTAAAAAAGCAGAAAAGATAGTAGCATTTAATTCACCTGTAATGCAACTTACAGTATACACATGTATATTATTAATTTCATGGTTTGGAGCACAGACCATTGTAGGTGGAGCAATGCAAACAGGTCAATTATCAAGCATAATTACATATGCATATCAAATACTTATGAGTTTGATGATGCTTTCAATGGTATTTGTTATGGTAATTATAGCTCAATCTTCAGCAGAAAGAATTGTAGAGGTGCTTGAAGAAGAACCAGCAATAAAAAATAAGGAGAAAACTGTAAAAGAAGTAAAAGATGGATCAATATCTTTTGAAAATGTAAGCTTCTGTTATAGTGATGAAAAAGACAAAAGTAAATTTGCACTAAGAAACATAAATCTTGAAATTAAAGCAGGAGAAACAGTCGGAATTATAGGAGGAACAGGAAGTTCTAAATCTACGTTAGTTCAATTAATACCAAGACTTTATGAAGCTACAAAAGGAACTGTAAGAGTTGGAGGAGTAGATGTTAGAAATTATGACCTAGAGACTTTAAGAGATAGTGTTTCTATGGTATTACAGAAAAATGTATTATTCTCAGGAACAATTAGTGAAAATTTAAGATGGGGAAATAAAGAAGCAGATGATGAAGAGCTAGAAAGAGTATGTAAACTTGCCCAAGCAGATGATTTTATAAAACAATTTCCAGCAAAATATGAAACTGTATTAGACCAAGGTGGAACCAATGTATCTGGAGGACAAAAACAAAGAATTTGTATTGCAAGAGCATTACTTAAAAAGCCTAAAATTCTAATATTAGATGATTCTACAAGTGCTGTAGATACTAAAACAGATGCATTAATTAGAAAAGCCTTTAGGGAGGAAATACCAAATACAACAAAAATTATTATTGCACAAAGGATTAGCTCTGTAGAAGACGCAGATAAAATAGTTGTTTTAAATGATGGAAGAATTGATGGAATAGGTACATCAGAAGAGTTATTAAAAACGAATAAAATATATAGAGAAGTATATGAATCACAAGTGAAAGGAGATGAAGAAAATGGAGAAGAAAACTAAGAAATCAAAAACGGCATTAAGACTTTTGAAATATGTATTTACAACGTATAAATTTCAATTCTTTATCGTATTTGTAGCAATTATTATAAGTTCACTTGCAAATGTAATGGGAATACAATTTATCCAAAGATTAATTGATGAATACATTGTGCCATTAATAGGAAATCAAAATCCAGATTTTTCATCTTTACTCCAAGCCATTCTCTCAATGGCAGTAGTATATATAATTGGTGTGCTGGCAACATACATATATAACAGGCTTATGATTAATATATCACAGGGAATATTAAACAGAATTCGTACAGAAATGTTTGAACATATGCAAACTTTACCAATTGGATATTTTGATAGCCATTCGCATGGGGAAGTTATGAGTACATATACAAATGATGTGGATGCATTAAGAGAGTGTTTAAGTCAAAGTATACCTATGGTGTTTTCAGCAGCTGTAACAATGATAACAGTATTAGTGGCAATGTTTACAACTAATATATACTTAACTTTAGTAGTTATTGCAATGGTTATTATCATGACATTTGTATCGAGATATTTGGGAGGAAATAGCTCGAGATATTTCGTAAAACAACAAGAAGATCTAGGAAAAGTAAATGGATATATAGAAGAAATGATTGAGGGACAAAAAGTTGTTAAAGTATTTTGTTATGAAGAAGAGTCTAAGAAAAGATTTGATGAATTAAATGAAAACTTATGTGACAGCGCTACGAGAGCGAATACTTATGCAAATATATTAATGCCATGTATATTAAATATAGGTAACTTGGGATATGTTCTAGTAGCTGTTATAGGTGGTATTCTTTCTGTAAATGGAATATTGTCAATAGGAAGCATTGCAGCATTTTTACAATATGTAAAAGCTTTCACAAATCCACTAGGTCAAGTATCACAACAAATGAACTTTATAGTTATGGCTTTAGCTGGTGCTGAAAGAATATTTAAGCTAATAGATGAAAAGCCAGAAGAAGATAATGGATATGTTACCTTAGTAAATGCTAAAATTGAAGACGGAAAAATAGTGGAAACTGATGAGAGAACAGGTATATGGGCATGGAAACATCCACATGCAGATGGAAGAATTACTTATGCGAGATTAAGAGGTAGAGTTACATTTGATAATGTGGTCTTTGGTTATACAGACAAAAAGATCGTGTTGCACAATATTTCATTAGAAGCAAAAGAAGGTCAAAAAGTATCTTTTGTAGGTGCGACAGGTGCAGGGAAAACTACTATTACTAACTTAATAAATCGTTTCTATGATATACAAGAAGGAAAGATAAGATATGATGGAATAAATATACAAAAAATCAAGAAAGCAGATTTAAGAAGATCTCTTGGAATGGTTTTACAAGACACCAGCCTATTTACAGGAACAATTAGAGATAATATAAGGTACTCAAGACCAGAGGCATCAGATGAGGAAGTTCTTGCTGCAGCGAAACTTGCAAATGCAGATAACTTTATAAAACATTTGCCACAAGGCTATGATACAGTGATTAGTGGAAATGGAGAAGGTTTATCACAAGGACAAAGACAATTGCTTTCAATAGCAAGAGCTGCTTTAGACAATGCACCGGTATTAATATTAGACGAAGCAACCTCAAGCATAGACACTCGTACGGAAAAGATTGTGCA
>CALXWU010000067.1 GCA_944392505.1 uncultured Clostridia bacterium
GCTCTTCCTGCTTCAAAATTATCTGCTTCTGTGCTCCATCCAATGTTTGCTTTTAACATACAAATTCCTCCTTTGTCATTAAATAAATTTATATAAATTCATTATACCCAGATTATATACTTAATAATATTTTTTGACAACATTTTTCACAAAAAAATTACAAAATTTAGTACCTATTTTTTGCTCCTTTGCTAAAATTAATTATTGATATTTCATGTATAATATTATATAATTTCATTATAATTCAATAAATGGAGGTTAGTTTATGAATATAATCTTACCATGCCAGAATCTTAAAGAAAAAGATTTACGGATTGAAAATGGTATATTGTATCTAGGATATGGTTATTCTTTCCAAAATGTAATGTATAATTTAACCTATTTTATGAAAGGTAAAAATTATTGTTATTATTGCAAGAGAACAATTCCACGGAATAAAATAACTATGGATCATATGTATCCAAGGTCAACGGGAGGTCCAACGATTCCACAAAATTTAATTCCCTCCTGTAAACGGTGTAATTCAGAAAAATCAGACATGACCTTTGCTCAATATCAGACTTATTTAAATTTAAGTTCATTTTCAGAGAGGAAGTCATATTTATCCACAATTACATCTTTAAAAGAAGGAATTAAAAATATGGGTATGTTTGAAATTCCTAACGAATGGATTACACCTGTAAAAACATCTGAAATTCATACTAATATCGATTTTGCTAATATCTCTGAAACTAAATTTCAGAAAGTCAAATCATATTATAAGACTTATCATGGTTTTCAAGTTCCTATGATATTAGATAGAAATTTGTATTCTCTTGATGGTTTTTATGTATTGTTTGTAGCAAAATCTAGTGATATTTCATATGTTCCTGCAATCGTACTAGACAATGTAGAGATTCGTATTGGGCGCAATTAGTTAGATACAATAGAAAAAGACTACTATTTGTTTTAAATCTCAATAGTAGTCTTTTTTATTGTATTACTTTTCTATTCATTAACTCCAATTTTATATTCAATTGCTTCCATGTGCGGGAACATTTCCTTTACTCTTTTTAGTGTAAGCATACTGTGGCGAGGTTGAGGATTTTTTGGATCATCAGTAAGTAATTTTTGTGTATAACAATTTTCTGCTGTCTTAAATAATAAATATCTATTTCGTACATAAGTATAATACATCTGATATCCATCATCTAAATTTTGCTTAAACTCTATAAAACTATATTTTCCGTCCATTGTTCTCTCCTTTTCTGTAGATTTTGTCGTCTTTTGGGACAGGCGTTAAAACCGCAATGTTGTTCGTTTTTTACGCCTGTCCCTAAAAGCGACATTATTTTATCATTTCTTCAAATTCTTGCTCTGTTATGACTCTTATCCCTAGTTCCTGTGCTTTTGTAAGCTTACTTCCTGCTGCTTCACCAGCAAGCACATATGTTGTTTTTTTAGAGACTGTTCCTGAAGTTTTACCACCTAGTTTTTCAATTATTTCTGAGGCTTCATCTCTTGAATATTTTTCTAAAGTTCCAGTTAATACAAAAGTTTGTCCTTCAAATCTGTTGTCTGACTCCTCTTCTTGTTCTGCTACCATATTAACGCCATATTCTTTTAGTTTGTTTATAAGGTCTATGGTTTGTTCTTCTCTAAAGAAATTATATATGCTCTGTGCTATAATTTTCCCTATTTCTTCATTCATATATAAGCTCTCATATGATGCCTTCATAAGCTTATCCATTGTGTTATATGTTTTACATAAAGACTTAGCAATTTTTATTCCTACATGCCTTATTCCTAAAGCATTTACTAGTCTATACAAATCTCTGTGTTTACTGGCTTCTATGCTGTCCAATAAATTTTGTGCAAATTTTTTTCCATTTTTCTTTAAGGATGCCAAATCATTAAGTGTGAGTTTATATAAATCAGTTATATTACTAATTAACTCTCTTTTTATTAATTCTTCTATTATTGCATCTCCTAATCCAACAATATCCATTGCTTCTCTTGATGCAAAATGTATTATTCCTCTATATAGTTTTGCTGGACATTCTATTCCATTACAGTACCATACAGCTTCCCCAGCTTCTCTAATTAATTGTGCTCCACACTCAGGACAAACTGTTGGCATTTCAAATTTTTTCTCTTCACCTGTTCTTTTCCCTTTTTTAACCTCAACGACTTCTGGTATTACATCTCCGGCTTTTTGAATTACAACTGTATCTCCTACTCTAATATCCTTCTGCCTTATAAAATCCTCATTATGAAGTGTTGTTCTAGTTATTTTGGAACCTGCCACAACCACTGGTTCTAATATTGCCATAGGTGTTATTGCTCCAGTTCTTCCTACTTGGAAAACTATCTCTTTTAATTTGGTTTCCTTCTTCTCTGGTGGATATTTGTATGCTACTGCCCATTTTGGAGTTTTGTATGTGTTTCCTGCTTTTTCTCTTAATTCCAAATCATCTACCTTTACTACAGCTCCATCTATTCCGAAAGAAATTTTTTCTCTGTCTTGTCCTATTTTCTCAATTGCATTTATGGCTTCATCTATATTATTACAAAGAATTCTAACTGGGTTTACATTAAATCCTAATTTTTCAAGATATTCTAAGCTCTCATAATGTGATTTAAATTGTACTTGTTCTGACTTTTGAACATTAAATATATACATATTAAGCGGCCTTTTAGCTGTGATTCTGCTATCCAATTGTCTTAATGAACCTGCTGCAGCATTTCTAGCATTTGCAAATTGTTCTTCTTCATCCATTAATCTATCTGAATTCAATTTTTCAAACTCTTCTTTTCCAATAAAAACTTCTCCACGTACAGTAATATCTATTGGCTCACTTAATTTTTGAGGGATGGTTTTTATAGTTTTTAGGTTTTCTGTAACATCTTCTCCAACAGTTCCATTTCCCCTTGTTGCACCTCTTACAAAAATTCCATTTTTGTATTCAAGAGCAGCAGATAAACCATCAATTTTCGTTTCCACTACATATTTTAATTCTTTATTATTCTCTTCTGCTAACTTTCTCATTCTTTCATCAAATTCTCTTACTTCTTCAAAAGAGAAAACATCTTGCAGGCTCTGAAGAGGAACTTCATGTGTTACTTTTTTAAAACCTTTTTTTATACTAGCCCCAACTTTTTGCGTAGGTGAGTCTTCTCTAATAAGGTCTGGAAATTCTTTTTCAATTCCTTTAAGCTCTTTCATAAGCATATCATATTCAAAATCACTAACTACCTGCTTATCATCAAAATACATTTGTGTATAATATTTTAATAAAGGTACTAATTCTTCTACTCTTTTTCTTGCTTGTTCATGTTCCATTGTTTTCATCCTCTCTAACATTTTCGTCCAAGTTAACTTTTTTGCTCCGTCCCTAAAAGTTGACAACACCAATCAAAGCTCATCCTTAAATAATTCCTTGCTTCCCTTTAAATAATCAATACCCGAAAAGATTGTTGCTATTACTGAAATACTTAAAAGAACAGTTGTAACTAAATTTATTACAAATGCTGTACCCGTTAAATTACCACTAAATATTGCTCCAAATTTATTTACGTCAATAAATGCAATTATCAATCCTAGCATTTGGCTACAGGTCTTTATCTTGCCCCAAATACTTGCTGCAATAACTTTGCCTTGTTTTTCTACAGCAATTAATCTATAACCAGATACAATAAACTCTCTAATTACAACTATTGCTGGTATCCAGGCTGGCAATTTTCCTGCTTCTACTAGTATAAGCATTGCGACAATAACTAATATTTTATCAGCAATTGGATCTAAAAATTTTCCAAAAGTAGTAATTTGATTTCTTGAACGTGCTATATGTCCATCTAATTTATCTGTTAAAGCTGCTATAACAAAAATTGCATCAATAATTAAATATGTAAGTGGGATTCCCCATAATTCTCCTGGAATATTAAGTAATGGTATTATCATTATTATTGGTACTAAAATAATTCTAAACACTGTAATTTTATTTGCTAGGTTCATAATCTTCATTCCTCTCGATATTTTAATTATATTAAGCCAAAAATTCTTTATACATTATATATAAATAATAAAAAAAAATAAATAGAAAAATGAAAATTTATTAATT
>CALXWU010000068.1 GCA_944392505.1 uncultured Clostridia bacterium
TTTATATATAAAGTAACTCATCCAAAATTTGAAATTGAAAAAACATATAATGTAACTCTTAAAGGTGTAATCACAGAAGAAGAGATAGAAAAACTAGAAAATGGAGTTGAAATAGAGGATTATACGTCTGGAAAAGCTAAAGTCAGAATTTTGAAAATCGATAAAGAAAAAGATATTTCCAGAATAGAAATTACCATACATGAAGGAAAGAATAGAGAAGTAAGGAAAATGTGTGCTGCAATAGGAAAAAAAGTACTAGCTCTACATAGAAGCAAAATAGAAAATATTGATGTGAAAGCTTTGAAGTTAGGAGAATGGAGATATTTAAGAAAAGGAGAAATTGAAAGGCTTTTGAAATGATGATGCCGTTATTCATTCGTTGGAAGGTTAATTTTAAGCTGTTTTCCTTCGTCTCCAACGACAAAATGCTTGTATAATCTAAAAAAATATGCTACAATATTCATGTAAATAATGAACTAATAATGTGTTTCGTTTTTAGTTTAGAGTATACCAAAACAAAACTTGTAAAAGTATATTGTGTCCTTAAAGAGAGGAGAAGGGAGTTATTATGGTAGAAGATAAGGAAATAAAGGCGGTAGTATCACCTTTTGCAGTTAGAGAAGGAGAAATCAAAACCTTTGATGGAAAAGATGGATATGTTTCAATGAATCAAATTATTCATAAAATAAACATTGGACATATTAATGATTTACATTTCAAAATATTAGAACTTGTAAATGAATTTGAGTTTATAACATCAAGACAGCTATATCAGATGTTACAATGGAAGAATATAGAAATCGCTTCTCAAGACAAATTAAATAATAAGCTAGATCAATTGATTAAATCTAAAATACTTACAAGATATTATTTTAAGGGTGAAGATGGAAAAGGTATATACAGAATTTATTGCCTAGAAAAAATGGGAAAATATTTACTTAATTCACGAGGAATAGAGTGTAAATGGCAACCAACTGATAATACAAAACCTGTTCCTATGATTAAGAAAAGATTAGCAGGAAATCAAACAATTATTGCATATTTAAGAAAAGTAAAAGCTTTTGATTCATATACAGTAAAGCCAGCAATAAATGCTAAACAAACAGGAAAGTTTTTTAAAGCAACAGGTGGAAGTGTAAGATTAACAAAAAATAATAAATCAATAGAATTCTTATTTGAAGTTATTAGAAGAGAAGAAGAGTGGGAAAAGAAATTAATAGAGAAAATGAGATTGTATAATGATTTCTATGACAATTTCGTTCCTGGAGATTCAGGGTTCAGCTCAATGCCACAACTTATCTTTATATGTGAAGATGAAAAACATATGGCAGAGACTTTTAAAACTATAGTTGTAAATAAACTTGAAATAAGTAAAATAAAACTATACTTTTCTACAGATTTAAGACAAAATGAGGAAACGTTGGACAAGACATTAGTTGAGTTTAAACTAGAAGATGGCAAATACAAAATGGAAAATGTAGAAGTTAAGTTATTGGGAATTATTTAATATTAATATAGCCCATAAGTCTAACAGACTTATGGGCTCGTCTTACCTAGAAACCAGTGTAGCACCAAGCATTAATTGCAAGGCGAATCACTTCCTGATTCATAGATGTTTCCGTCTTCGTCCTCTGAATAATAATTTCCAGATTCCGAATCGTAGTACATGCCTACCTCTTCATCGTAGTAACAATCATCAATGTTAGGAACGTAACTCATACTGATTCTCCTTTCAAAATAATTGAAAATACTTTAGACGAACAATTGTATTATAAAATACAACAATATAATTATACTATATAAAATGAAAATAGTCAATATAAAACATATATATTTTATATCGACTATTTTTTTCCTATCCTTATGATTGATTGTCATTCTTTTTTCTATTCAAGTCAAATACAATAGCGTCATCATTTTCTAAGAAATATTTTGAATCTGTACTATCCATTTTTATCGGATCAAAATCTCCGCTAGTATTGCTTGCATCATTTGCTGATGTAGCAGCTGCAAAATTTCCTCTAAGTTTAGTAGCCATTGATTTTTTCTTTGCAACTTCTGTAATTCCATTTGTAAACTTCTCAAAATTGTATTCCTTAGGATGTTTAGGTTCTTTATATTTTGCCTCTAAGAAGTCTAATTTTCCTTTATGAACATAACTTTTTCCTTTACTATCTTTAACTTTAAAAAGAATCTGCTTTGATTTTAATGCCATTATCTTACCAGCTGCATAATTTGGTCCCCATGCAAAGCTAATATCGCCTAGTTTCGAATCATATCCGGGTTGTCCTTTACTAGTATCAGTTTCATAATTACTCTTCCATTTCCATTCTCTTTTTTGTTCAAGCTCTGTCTCCCACCACTTTACATCATCTGGCAATGCATTTCCAAAAATACATTTATTTACACAGTTAGCTAATATTTCATCTTTAAAATTGCCTTTCTCATCACCCTCTAATTGAGAAAGGGTCTGAGCACATAAAACATTACCAACTTTATATTTTCTATATACTGTAAATACAGGTTCTATTGCTTTACACAAGAACTCTGGAAAATCATCAATGTATAAGAAGTGAGGAATTCTTGTATTGTCATTTCCTGGTCTGGATAATACAGATTGTTGCATTAATAATAAGAAGAATATACCAAATGCTTTATGGGCATTTGCACCTAAATCCCCTCTTCTAGTACATACAAATGTAATTTCTCCGTTTGCTAGTGCTTTATCAAACTCCAAGTTATTATTTCTGTTACATAAAATATTTTTTACTCCAGGATATCTCAATAAATTATCTAACTCTGCAGAGGCAGTAAATATAGATGTTTTGGTTTGAGTAACATCGCTTCCATTTGCATAAAAGTTATTCTCAAAATATTTTATAAGAATCTTATATTTATCAGCAAGTTCTGGAATTTCTTTCATTTGGTTACACATATCTTCCACTAATGAGAAATCATTCATCATGTTAAGCATATCTTCTAAGTTAGGTAAATCTCCATTGTTTAATCTAGGATACATTTCTTTCAGTAATATTGATAAATTCTCGATAATTTGTATTGCAGCATTTTCTCTAAATGCCATTTGTAAATCCGGTCTGCTTGTAGAATATAATCCTTTTAAAACAGAAGATATTGCAATACCTGTTTTTATAGGGTCATTATACACAAATGGATTCATACCAGGTGAATCATAATTATTTGGATCAATTAAGTTTACTTTTATTTTAAAATTCTTAGCAACACCGAGCATTCTTTCAACTGAATCATAATCAGCAGATAAATATGTTAATCCAAAATCTCTGTATATATATTTTCCATTAGAAGAACTAATAATCATTTTCTTCATATAAGCATTATATAAATCTAATTTTTCTGGGTTAGGTGTCAACATACTTAATGTAAAGTTCTCATTCAAATAGTTGTTATCATATGGGCAATTAAGCGAAGCAATACCCGTTCTTAAAGCAGTATAACCCATCTCTTTTGAAATTTCTCTAAAGAAATATTTTCTATCCAAATCTCTAGCCATTAAAGGTTCATAAATCATAGTTGTTTTACCAGAGCCAGAGACACCTACTACTAAGAAAGATTCAAGTCTTTTACTTTCAGGAATGACTACATCTTCACCTGATTCGGAATCATTACATAGAAAAATTTCACATGAATATTTTCCAGTATCTTTTGGCTTTCCTGATAAACTTAATCCGCCATAATCAAATATTGAGTCCTTGATATCTTTAGTGTCATTAATAGTAAATGTAAGCCATTTAAATACTTTATAAAAAGTTACTATTGGTATATATAATGAAATTGCTGTAAATGCAGGCCTAAATAAATTTGCGTATTCACTAACTATTTCTGCATAATTTGGTACTGATAATATAAATGTCCATGCAAGAGAGTTAAGTCCTTGTACTGCAAATGACACAGCCAA
>CALXWU010000069.1 GCA_944392505.1 uncultured Clostridia bacterium
TGCTTATTTGTCATGCAATAATTTATTTTTAATTTTTTTACCAAAAACTATTGACATTCATATAGTTAGTCTATTTACTTTTTTTCATATATATTAATGTTGAAATTGAAAATACCATAGCAAGCACTGCAATTCCTACATAATTTTCTACTCCAGTTTTTGGTACATCATCTTTTTCTGTATTATCTGTTTCAGGTACTGTTTCTTCAGGTTGTTCTTCTTGTATCTCTGCTATTCTTATATATATTGTAACATCTGAATTTAATGCTGTAGTGAAATCAAATTCTTTTGTATATGCTTCATCTGTATAATATCCATCTATCTTGTAGCCTTCTTCTACTGTAATATTCGATTTTATTAAAGCTTCTGTAATAGTAGATCCTTCATCAACTATAATTTGTTTTTCCTCTTCTCTGCCAACTATTAAAGTTATAATTACTTTTTTAGCCTCATCAGTATTAGATGTTACATGCTCTGGTATAAAAGATTCAGAAATAACATTATTATCTTCATCTGTCAAAACAACTTTGTCACCAGCAATAACAACTTTATTTGTTGTATTTTCTGTGTTTGTAACAGTAAATTCTGTTAAATAGCCATTACCTGCAGGACGCACCACGTTTTGTGCATTATCAGATGTTAATGTTCCATTCATTGTTAAGGTAGGATTATTTGTAGCTGCTGCTCCTTTATCGATTTCGATACCATTATTTTCTGCAGTTCCATTGTAACCCAAGTGTAAATCTCTTATTTCAACATTACCTCCATTTACAAGAACTCCGCCATATCTAAATCCTGTAATTGAAACATTATCCAATATTACAGTTGCTCCATCATATGCTTGTACACCATATTTTGGACCATTGTTTAAATTAATATCTTTTAATGTAAGTTTTCCAGCTGCAAATTGTGCAGTGAACATTGTTTGATTTCCACTTGTGGAAGTCCAGTCAGTAGAACCAGCTAAAGTATAACCATTACCATCAATTGTAAGTTCTTTTTGAATAACAATTGGTCCAGTAATTGTTATATTATTTTGGATTTCAACAGTTCCTCCATCGTCTACATTTTGTATTGCTGATATTAAAGTGCTTTCATCTGTAGCTGTCTCAGTACTTGCTGCATTACTGATACATGACATACCAAGTAAAGCAAGTGCAATAATCGTTAAGAATAACATTATTTTAATTGTTTTTTTCATTTTTGACCTCCTAATTTTATTTTGTAGCAATAGTTCTATTTGTTTTTCATAGAATTTTTTACTACCTTTACAATTTATTCTTTCTCTTTTTCGACTTTTTATTTATTTTTTTAATACTTTTTATAAATTAATTTTTTCCAATTTTAAAAACAACTTCAAAAAAAGCTAAGCAAAATTTGCTTAGCTTTTTGTAGTTTTCTAGAACTATTGGGACGGGCTTGTTTTGTTCTATCTTGGATATTTAATTGCTGCCTGTGCCGCTGCTAAACGAGCTATTGGCACTCTAAATGGTGAACATGATACATATGTTAGTCCTATTCTGTGGCAATATTCAACTGTTGGTGGATTTCCTCCATGCTCTCCGCATATTCCAAGCTCGATATCTGGTCTTGTCTCTCTTCCGAGTTTTACAGCATGTTCTACTAATTTCCCTACTCCTTCTTCATCAATTCTAGCAAATGGGTCGAAATCATATATATTTTTAGCATAATATTCTCCTAAAAATTTTCCTGCATCATCACGGCTAAATCCAAATGTCATTTGTGTTAAATCATTTGTTCCAAATGAGAAGAATTCTGCTTCTTTTGCAATCTTATCTGCAATCAGACATGCCCTAGGAATTTCTATCATGGTTCCTACCATATATTTAAGGTCTATATCTTCTTCTTTTAACATTTCATCAGCTGTAGAAGTGATTATTTCTTTTACATATACAAGTTCCTGGTAATCTCCAACAAGAGGTATCATTATTTCTGGTTTTACATCTATGCCTTCTTTTTTTACATTTATTGCAGCACCAATAATTGCTTTTGTTTGCATTACGCCAATTTCTGGATATGTTACATCAAGCCTACAACCTCTATGACCCATCATTGGATTAAATTCGTGTAATCCTGTAACGATATTCTTAAGTTCGTCGAAGGTCATACCCATATCCTTAGCCAAAGCTTTTATTTCTTCATCAGTATGTGGTAAAAATTCATGCAAAGGTGGGTCTAATAGTCTAATTGTAACAGGATATCCCTTCATTGCTCTAAATAATTCTTCAAAATCTCCTCTTTGCATTGGGAGTATTTTGTCTAATGCTTTTTCTCTTTGTTCTTTTGTTTTAGAAACTATCATCTCTCTTATTGCTGCAATTCTTTCTGGTGCAAAAAACATATGCTCTGTCCTACATAAACCTATTCCTTGTGCTCCAAATTCATATGCTTGTTTTGCATCTTTTGGTGTATCTGCATTAGTTCTTACTTCCATTTGTCTATATCTATCTGCCCATTCCATAAATTTAGCAAAATTTCCTGAAACTGTTGCTGTAACTGTATCTATTTTCTCTCCATAAACATTTCCTGTACTTCCATCAAGTGAGATCCAATCTCCTTCATGATATGTTTTATCTCCAACAGTAAATGTCTTTTCCTCTTCATTTACTGATATTTCTGAACAACCTGATACACAACATGTTCCCATTCCTCTAGCTACAACTGCTGCATGTGAAGTCATACCTCCTCTTACTGTAAGTATTCCATGACATACATGCATACCATCAATATCTTCTGGTGAAGTTTCAAGTCTTACTAAAATTAAATCTTTTTCTCCATTATTATGCTTCTCTAAAGCTTCTTCAGCCGTAAATACCACTTTACCTGTTGCTGCTCCTGGAGATGCTGCCAACCCTTTTGCAACTGGTTTTACAGATTTCAATTTTTCTTGGTCGAAGTTAGGATGTAATAACTGGTCTAATTGATTTGGTTCTACTCTTAAAACCGCTTCTCTTTCTGTTATCATTCCTTCATTAACTAAATCTACAGCAATTTGAAGTGCTGCTGTTGCTGTTCTTTTTCCATTTCTTGTTTGCAAGAAATATAGCTTTCCATTTTCTATAGTAAATTCCATATCTTGCATATCTTTATAGTG
>CALXWU010000070.1 GCA_944392505.1 uncultured Clostridia bacterium
TAGTATATTCCTCCATTTTTTCTTTAATTTTATCTTTATCACCATATGTAAGTTTTAATTTTGTTTCTAAAATTACATATCTTTTTCCAGAGAACACACTATCTCTATATGTAAATTTTTGTTCTTCATTAGTAAGTTCAACTATTTCTGGTTCATCAGCTTTTTCTACTACTTCTATTACTTCAATATCATCAATATTTGTTCTTTCACCTATCCTGTTATATCTTTTTAGGTCAAGACATTTTGTGCTAATGACAATATCTTTCATTTCTGCGCCATAGGCTCCTGCATTCATTCTTACAGCTCCACCAATGGTTCCAGGAATTCCTGAAGCAAACTCAAACCCAGAAATGGAATTTTTCAAAAGTTCTTGTGCAAGAACTGCAAGTTTTACACCTGCTCCTGCAGTTACAATAACATCACCTTTTATATAATCTTTCGCAGTATCCTTAAAGTGATTATTTTTATCCAAATTTTCTGCCACATTTTCAATATTTAATTCATCAAATTCTATTTTAACAACAATTCCTCTTATGCCTTTATCCTTAACTAATATATTACTTCCATTGCCAATTATGGTCATATGTATATCATTCTTTTTTGCGATTTTAATAACTGACATTAATTCTTTAATATTTCTAACTTTTACAAAAATATCTGCATTTCCACCAACTTTAAAAGTTGTATGCTTGTTCATAGGTTCATTCATAAATATTTGCTCTGTTGGAATTTCTTTTGTAAGTTCTTGACAAATTTCTATTATTTTCAAAATAAAGTTTCCTCCCGAACTAAAATCACACATAAATTTTATCATTTTTAGTAAAATAATACAATACTTAATTCTAATTTATTGTACCTATATATATTTGTATGATATAATGTTTTATATTATTAATTATGGAGGTTACAATGAAACAAGCATTTTATCCAGGTAGTTTTGATCCTTTTACAAATGGGCATTTACATGTTGTAAAAACAGCCTGTAAATTATTTGATATGGTGATTATTGGAATAGGAATAAATTTTCAAAAGGAAAGAAGATTTTCAAATATAGCTATGAAAAAAGCTATTGAAGAAACCTTGTTATTAGAAAATATAGATAATGCTCAGGTTATTATATATGATGGATTATCAGTAGATGCAGCTAAAGAAAATAATTGCAATTTTTTAATTCGTGGTCTAAGAAATGATATGGACTACCAATATGAAGAAAACTTATCGCAGATTAACGAGGAAATTTCTGGATTAGATACAATATATTTACGTTCTGGACTTTTAGGCTTTATTTCTTCTAGTATGGTAGTAGAACTTATGCAGAATAACAAGGATGTAAGCAAATATTTGCCTACACCGGTTTATAATGCTGTGAAGAGTGTTTTTTAGAGGGCTATTTAATAAAGTGCATTCCAAAGGGTAGACAAAAAATTTAACATTGGTAGTGCACTTCATTAATAACTTTATGTTATTTTTCTATTTCTAAATTCATTTAATAATTGTTTTACTGCTAAATCTCTATGATTATGTGTAGCTTCATAGGTTTTTTCATCCAAATCACTTAATGGGACTTCAAAACCATCTGGTATAAATATTGGAACATATGTTAATCCTCCTAATTTTCCAGGAGTTTTAGCTACTGTTCCCTTACATTCTCCTCTTGCAACAATTTTTTCTCCAGTAGGAAGAATTGCTGTTAATACACATACAAATGTACAGGTTCTATCTTCTTTATTTTGATAATTTTTCATTTTACCTAATACTTTTTCAAGTATCTGAATTTGTGTGGCATTTTCTCCTGCATATCTAGCTGAATACACTCCCGGCTCGCCATTTAATTTATCAATGCATAAACCTGCGTCATCTGTAATTATTATTTTATCTTTTATGCCATTTTCATCACAGAATTTTTTTATTGCCATTGCTTTTATATATGAATTTTCTTCAAAAGTTTTTCCATCTTCTATTATTTCTTTATTAAAACCCATGTCACTTAAAGTATACAATTTTGCATTTACATTATTTTCTTTTAAAATTTTTGTCATAGATATAACTTTATTTTTATTACTTGTACCATATATTATTTCCATTTTTTCTCTCCTCAAATTTGTATCCAATCTTACTATGTATTTCTTCGCATATAATTCTATAAGTCAACCGTCTCTATATTTAATAGTTTCTGAGCATCAAAAGTAAGTTTCGTGATGCTTGGTTCTTTTATCTCTATTATTTTATCATTAAATACCAATTTTGTTTCTTCATTCAACTCACACCAATTTGTTAATAGGAAACTAATTAATGCTCCATGGCTAACTAATACTATTCTTTTCCCCATATTTTCTTTTAATATTTCTTTTAAAAATAATGTAATTCTTTCTGTTGCCTCTTCACAACTTTCTCCTTCTCTTGCCTTCCATTTTTTATCTAGTAAATATGCTTGCACTACTCCAATTGTTTTATTTTCCATCCAACTAGATAAATCTTTTAAATTACCTAATTTTCTTTCATTTAATCTATCATCAATATTTATTTCTATACTATTTCTATTTGCTATATATTTGGCTGTAGCTTTTGCTCTTGCATAACTACTAGACCATAGAACATCAATATTATTTAATTCTGGGTTCTCACTTAATTTTTTTGACTGTTCTTCACCCTTTACTGATAGAATATATTTCTCATTCATTAGTTGCGTAGTATCATTAGTGTTTTTTATTCCATTCTCTTTTTGTTCATCAGCATGTTTTACTAAGTAAATTGTTGTATTCATATAATTCTCCTTCTTACATTTATTAGTTATTATATAATAAATAACCTCAAATTACTAGCAAACATGCAAAAAATAACAGATAATTTCTTATCTGTTACTCTTTATGGCTCCTTTGCGAGAGACGTTTTCGAAAAGTCTGTCACAAAAAAGTTACTTATTTCCGTTTCAAATTCAGTTATAGCAATATATTGCAAGAATTGTATGTACAAATTGGCAATTTTTTGCTACAACTGTTGTTTATAATTTAACATAAGTTTGTAACATTTGCAAGAGTCTTTAAATTATTT
>CALXWU010000071.1 GCA_944392505.1 uncultured Clostridia bacterium
AAGAATTGCTTCATCTGAATAAAAATGAAAACACATCAGACTTTGATGTGTTTTTTATTGTACTACTTGACATTACTAAAATGTATCAGGAGTAAATTGTACCGAAATATATAATATATAGAGATCAATTTGATTAAAATTAAAAAAACCTAAAATTGCCACAAATTCGCATAAGTAGTAATTCTTTCCAAAAGTCAATAGCTGAAAAAGCGAGAAAAAGAGAGATAAAATGAGGAAAAGTGAGAAAACCATGGAATAATTTAAGATTGAAAACATACCAAAAGCTTCAAAATAAGTCAAAATTCGAGAAAAAAGAATATATAATTTGAAATTGCATACAATATGTAGTATAATTAACTTTGTCACGTTTAAAAAGGAGAGTGAAAATTTATTTTAAACAGGAAAATTAAATACTACACAAAAGAAATGATTAGGCTTATAAATATAGTAGCGATTGCACTGTTTATAATTATGATGATTATATTCTTCAAATTTGATCTTGTATGTGAAGTAACAATAGCAGGTGAAAGCGTTGGTTATGTTTCAAACAAGAATGAATTTGAAGCAAAAGTAAGTGAAATATTAAATAAAGAAGAAAAAGCAAAATTATTTACAATTATAGAAGAAATGCCAGAATATAAATTAAAATTTGTTAATAAATCAGAGGAAACTAATGAAGAGGCAATATTAGCTAAATTAGAAAATAGTTCTGAAACCACCTATAAATTATATGCCGTGACATTGAATGGTGAAGAAAAAGCCGTTCTTGCAGACTTAGACGAAGCAGAAAAAATTGTTGATGAAATGACAGAAAAATATGAGGATGATTTAGAATTAGACATTGGTATAGTAGATGTAATTACAACAGATAAAGAGGATGAAACTACAGTAAAAGTAGCTAAAGCAAGCTTAGATGATGAGATAGAAGAGCAAATAGAAAAGCTTGAAGAAGAAATAGCTGAACAAAAAGAGATTGAATCTCATACTGTTAATGGTGTTTATTTAGAAGTAAAACCGGTTTCAGGTATCATAACCTCCAGATTTGGTAACAGAGAAAGTATAAGAACATATGGACATACAGGGTTAGACATTGCAGCGCCAGCCGGAACACCAATAAAAGCAGCTGCTGATGGTACAGTAACCTTCTCTGGATATAGTGGAGGATATGGTTATGTCATAAAAATATCACACGGAAATGGTATTGAAACCTACTATGGACACTGTAGTGCACTTTATGTGTCTGCAGGTGAAAAAGTAGAAGCCGGAGATGTAATTGCAGCAGTTGGTTCGACAGGTAACTCAACAGGTAACCACTTACACTTTGAGGTAAGAATAGATGGTGTAGAGGTAAACCCTCAAAACTATTTATATAACTAGATATAACAAAAAATATTAATTGTGGACAGGTGTTTTTGTGACAAAGTGTCACTCATACGCCTGTCCCTTTTTCACGTTTATTTCACAAAAACACCTGTCCCCATAATTTGATAAATATTTTTTGCGAAATTCAATTGACTTTACCATATTTAAGTTATAAAATATTTAAATAGTAATATATATTTAGAAAATAGTACAATTATTGGAGGAAGCATATGATCATTTTACTAGATGCAATGGGTGGAGATAATGCACCAGATGCAAATATAAAAGGAGCAGTAAAAGCAATTAATCAAATACAGGCAAAAGTAGTATTAATAGGGAAAGAAGAAGTAATAAAAGCGCGTATAAAAGAGTTATATGGTAAAGATGATATAAATGATATATCACCAAGATTAAGTATAAAAAATGCTACAGAAACGATTGAAATGGAAGACATACCTACTCAAGCGATAAAACATAAAAAAGATTCTTCAATGGTTGTAGGGTTTAATATGTTGAAAAATGGAGAAGGAGATGTCTTTATCTCTGCAGGAAATTCAGGTGCTCTTCTTACAGGAGCCACACTTCTAGTAGGAAGAATTAAAGGAATTGATAGACCAGCTCTAGCAGGAATCTTACCAGCATATAAAAGTAGATTGCTTTTAATGGACTGTGGTTCAAATACAAATTGCAAGCCAATAAATTTACTTCAATTTGCACAAATGGCAAGTATATATTTAAAAAATACATTTGGAATGGAAGCACCTGCAGTAGGTCTTCTTAACATTGGAACAGAAGAAACAAAAGGAAATGAGCTTACTAAAGAGTCATACAGATTATTAAAGGAAAACGCTGAAAAACTTGATATTAACTTTATTGGAAATGTTGAAGGAAGGGATGCCTTTTCTGGAAAAGTTGATGTTGTAGTAACTGACGGATTTACAGGCAATGTCTTCTTAAAATCAGTTGAAGGACTTGGAAAATTTGTAAAAAGAAGTCTAACAGAAAGCTTAACGCATAATTTACTTGCTAAAATAGCTGCACTTCCAAGTTTACCAGCAATAAAAAGATTTTCTAAAACTGTAGATTACAAAGAATATGGTGGCGCTTTATTTCTAGGAGTAAAAAAACCTGTTGTAAAAGCACATGGAAGTAGTGATGAAAAGCTATTTGAATTTACAATAAAGCAAGCTGAACAGTTTGTAGAAAATAAAGCTGTGGATAAAATGATTGAAGCCTTTGAAAATAAAATGGAAGATATACAAATTGAAGCAAATAAAGCAGCATTAAAGCTTGAAGAATAAAATTCAGACTGATTGGTATAAAAGATAAAAATATTAATGATATCTTTAAAAATACTGAGAAATAGGTAATTACAGCAAATAATTAAATAAAATTTTGAAAATATATTGACAATTAAATTAATATGTATTATTGTTAGATAGAACAGAGTTAAGAAAATTTTAAGGAGGTGAACTTATATAATGAGTTCAGAAGAAGTTTTTGAAAAAGTAAAAGGAATAATAGTTGAACAATTAGGAGTAGCTGAAACAGCAGTTACGATGGAAGCATCTTTTATAGATGATTTAGGAGCTGATTCACTTGATATAGTA
>CALXWU010000072.1 GCA_944392505.1 uncultured Clostridia bacterium
GAATATGGTAAAAAATGATAACAAAGAAAATATAGACAAAGTGTGCTAAAAACTTTATCATAAAAGAACATTAGCACGATAATAATAATTATAATACTAGCAACAATAACAATAAACATAACGCTTGGAGAAGGAGGATTAATAGATCAAGCCAAACAATCTAAGGAAATGGCCGAAGATAGTACTAATACTGAATCAGCCTTAATATCTAATTTAACAGCATATTTGGAAGAAGAATTCAAAGAGCCAGTAACTCCACCAGAAGACAATGAAGAAATTATAGAAATTAATCAAGCCTATTTAGATTTAAACTCATTAAGTGAAGAACAAAGAAATATAGAAGGATATTATCTAATAAAAAGTAATTGCAATATAGTTGACAGCTCTTCAGAAGGAGTTACATTAGAAACTTCAGGAGATAAAATTATAGAAGTGGAGAGTAATGTAAATTGTAGTATATCTGGTGGCAATTATAATGGAAACGTTAATTTGGATAATAATTCTACATTAACTTTAAATGGTGGAACTATTAATGGAGATTTAATTGCAAATGACTCAACTTTATCAATAAGTAATGGTGCCAAACTAACAGGAAATTTAGTAGCAAATTCAAATTCTGAAATTAATATATCGGGTGGAGAGTTTTCAGGAAAATTAGATATAAGTGAAAATTCAACATTAAAAATATCTGGAGGTTATTTTAATGATAGAACTGCTGGAAATTATGTTGAACAAGGATGTGCACTTTTACCTTCAGATAAATCAGGCTTTACTTTTGTTGTAAGCAAATTATAGAATAAATTGAAATTGGAGAAAATATGGATAAATTTATGAAATTAGCAAAAGAGTGTGCAAAAAATGGTGCAGAACGTGGACAAGGAGGCCCATTTGGAGCCGTAATTGTAGATAAAGATGGAAATATTGTTTCCAAAGGTAATAATATGGTTTTAGCCTATAATGATCCAACCGCACATGCTGAAGTTACTGTAATAAGAAAAGCTTGCAAAAAATTAGGAACTTATGATTTGTCAGGATATACATTATATACTTCATGTGAGCCATGTCCAATGTGTTTATCTGCAATTATTTGGGCTAATATTAAAGAAGTATATTATGCATGTACTAGAGATGATGCAGGAGAAATTGGATTTAGAGATGATATAATTTATGATTATTTAGAGGGCAAGAAAAGAAATTTAATTAGTTTAAAGCAAATCGATAGAAACGAGTGTATCGATTTATTTAATGAATATAAAAATAAAACAATATATTAGTGAAATGCATAAAAAATATTAGAAAAATACATAAAAAGCCCGAATAGTGCGATAAAAATCTCTTGACATTATTTTATTGATTATATATTATATGAGAGAAGAGTAGGGGAAAGATTAAAAATTCAAGGGCTGCCTCTAAACCGAATGAGATTTCACTTTTGAGGTCTGTCCCATAAACGAACAACTATGTGGTTTTAACGACTGTCCCCAAAAACGACAAGGAGGAAAAAATGGGAAAAGAAGTTAGTGAAGAGGAACAAGCAAGAATAAAGAACATGATAGATGAGCTTATGGAAAAGGCTAAAAAAGCATCTGAGGAATATTTGAAATTAAATCAACAGGATGTAGATAGAATTATTAAGGCTATGTCTATGGCTGGGTTAGAGCATCATATGGAACTTGCAAAAATGGCAGTACAAGAAACTGGTAGAGGTATTTACGAAGATAAAATTACTAAGAATATGTTTGCTACTGAATATATTTATCATAGTATTAAGTATGATAAGACAGTAGGAGTCATTTCAGAGAATGAAGAAGAGGGATATGTAGAAATAGCAGAGCCTATTGGGATTATTGCAGGTGTTACACCTGTTACTAATCCGACCTCTACCACAATGTTTAAATCAATAATTGCAGCTAAAACCAGAAATGTAATTGTATTTGGATTTCACCCATCTGCACAAAAGTGTAGTGTAGCAGCAGCTACTATTCTAAGAGATGCAGCTATAGCAGCCGGAGCTCCAGAAAATTGTATTTTATGGATTGAAGAACCTTCAATTACTGCAACAAATATGCTTATGCATCATCCAGATGTAAACTTGATTTTAGCAACAGGAGGAACGGGAATGGTTAAGGCTGCATATTCATGTGGTAAGCCAGCTCTAGGAGTAGGCCCTGGAAATGTTCCTTGCTATATAGATAAAACTGCTAAATTAAGAACATCTGTAAATGATTTAGTTATGTCAAAATCTTTTGATAATGGTATGATATGTGCATCAGAGCAATCTGTTATTGTAGATAAAGATATTAAAGATGAATTTGAAAAATTGATGAAAGAGGCAGGATGTTATTTCTTGTCTCATGAGGAGACACAGAAGTTAAGAGATACCATGTTTGTAAAGGAAAAAGATGGTGCTTTAAATTCTGCAATAGTTGGACAAAGCCCATATAAAATTGCGGGAGCAGCAGGTATAGAAGTCCCAAAAGATACTAAAGTGCTGGTACTAAAGGAAAATGGAGTAGGAATAGAGTATCCATTTTCTAAAGAAAAACTAAGTCCGGTTTTGGCATATTATGTAGTAGAAAATGCAGATGAAGGAATAGATTTAGCAGAAAAGTTGATTGAATTTGGTGGACTGGGACATTCTGCAGTTATTCATTCAGAAGATAAAGATACAATTTTGAAATTTTCAGAAAAAGTTAAGGCTGGAAGAATCATTGTAAATTCTCCATCAACGCATGGTGCAATTGGGGATATATATAATACAAACATGCCATCACTTACACTTGGTTGTGGCACATTTGGCGGAAACTCAACAACAGCAAATGTATCATCAGTAAATTTGATAAATATAAAAAGAGTTGCAGAGAGGAGAGTTAATATGCAATGGTTTAAAGTTCCAGAAAAAATATATTTTGAAGCAGGCTCAATAGGATATTTAGAAAAAATGCC
>CALXWU010000073.1 GCA_944392505.1 uncultured Clostridia bacterium
GAAAAATTAAAATTAATGACTATTATTGGTACAAGACCAGAGATAATAAGGCTTTCAGCAGTTATAAAATGTGCTGACAAATATTTCAATCATGTGTTGGTACATACAGGTCAAAATTATGATTATACATTAAACCAAGTATTTTTTGAAGATTTAGGATTAAGAGCACCGGACTATTATCTAGACAGTGTAGGAGCGGACTTGGGAGAAACAATAGGAAATATTATAGCTAAATCTTATAAAATAATGCAAGAAGAAAAGCCAGATGCTGTACTTTTATTAGGAGATACTAATTCTGCATTGTCTGCTATTTCAGCTAAAAGATTAAAAATACCAATTTTTCATATGGAAGCTGGAAATAGATGTTGGGATTGGAATGTATCAGAGATGATAAATCGTAAGATAGTTGACCATATTTCAGATATTAATTTACCATATACAGAGCATTCTAGAAGATATCTATTGTCAGAAGGAATTGATGGAAAGACAATATTTGTTACTGGTTCTCCAATGAGAGAAGTATTAAGAGATAATATGGACAAAATAGAAAAAAGTGATATACTAAATAAATTAAACTTAGAAAAAAATAAATATATTCTTTTGTCTGCTCATAGAGAAGAAAATATTGATAATGAAAATCATTTCATGTCATTAATGACAGCAATAAATGACATTGCAGAAAAATATCAAATGCCTGTAATATATTCAACACATCCAAGAAGCCAAAAGTTCATAGAAAAAAGAAACTTTAAATTTCATCCATTAGTACAAAGTTTAAAACCTTTTGGATTTATGGATTATAATAAACTACAGAAAAATGCATATTGTGTTTTATCTGATAGTGGAACACTTTCAGAAGAAAGTGCGATGCTTGGATTTGCGGGAGTATTAATTCGTACATCAACAGAGAGACCAGAAGTACTGGACAAAGGTACTATAGTTGTTGGAGGAATTACAGATAAAACTGTTGAACAAGCATTAGAACTAGCAGTTTCAATGAGGGATAATAAGGAAGAAGTAGTTATGGCAGAAGATTATGCGGATACTAATGTGTCTGTAAAAGTAGTAAAGATAATACAAAGCTATACAGATATAGTTAATAGAACTGTTTGGGGGAAAAATGAGTAAAAAACTTGTGCAAATTAATGTAACTTGTAACGGAAGTACAGGAAGGATAATGACTCAAATTCAAGAAGAAGCTAGTAAAGAAGGCTGGGAAGCATATTCATTTTATGGAAGAGGAAAACCAGCAAATGATAAATGCCTAAAAATAGGAAATAAGTTTGACATTTTATTTCATGTGTTAGTAACTAGATTACTTGATTTACATGGGTATGCTTCAAAAAGAGCAACTAAAAAAATGATAAAACAAATTAAGTCTATTGATCCAGATGTTATACAATTACATAATTTACATGGATATTATTTAAATATAAATATGCTATTTAAATATTTAAAAACTTGCAATAAAAAAATTGTATGGACATTACACGATTGTTGGGCTTTTACGGGTCACTGTACACATTTTACATATCCTGAATGTAATAAATGGAAAAATGAAGAATGTTCAAAATGCCCAAGAAAGTGGGAGTATCCAGCAAGTCTACTTATGGATAATTCTTCAAGAGTGATAAAAAAGAAAAAACAACTTTTTACTAACATCGATAAACTTATTATTGTAACGCCATCAGAATGGCTAAAAAATCTAGTTAACCAATCTTTTCTTAAAGATTATAAATTAAAAGTAATAAATAATGGAATAGATTTGACCATCTTCAAACCAACAAATACAATAGATGTAAAACGTAAATATAATATACCGGCTGACAAAAAAATAATATTAGGAGTAGCTTCCATCTGGAGTCCAAATAAAGGATTAAATGAATTTCTTCAATTATCTAAACAAATAAATGAAAAAGATTTTTGTATAGTTTTAGTTGGATTGAACAAAAAGCAAATAGAAAAATTACCATCAAATGTAATTGGACTAAGTAGGATAGAAAATTTAGAAGAATTAGCTAATTTATATACATGTGCGAATGTTTTGTTTAATCCATCAAAAGAAGAATCATTTTCTTTAGTCACAGTTGAAGCTATGGCATGTGGAACTCCAGTAATAGGATATAATAATAGTGCTATAAAAGAATTTGACAGATTGAAGACATGTAGGACTTTAAACTTAAGTGATAACAACAGATTTAATAAAATTATTACTTCTTGTAAGCAAAACAATGATGTAGACAAGAATATTAATAAATTTAGTATTAAATCTGTCATCAAAGAATATATGAATCTTTATAAAAATTTGTAAAGGGAGATAAAATTGTAGGATATGAGTGAAAATAGTAAAATTAATATTTTATATATTTCATCAGTTTGTGCAGATGAATTATATAAAGAACTAGAAAAGAATGTTAAGGAACCAATGCAATATTCAATTCAAAAGTTTCACAATTCAATTATTAATGGATTAAACAAAAGTAAAAACGTAAAAATTGATGCTTTATGTGGACTTCCTATAAATAGAAAAAATATAAAGAAAATAATATTTAAAAAGATAATTGTTAAAAATAAAAATGTTAAGTATGTTCATATGAGATTTATTAATTTACCAATTGTTAAACAAATTTCTATATGCATGGGGATGGTTTGTGATTTAATTAAATGGAATAAACAAAATAAAGGAAATAAAAATAAAATAATTATCTTTGATGCATCATATATTACAATTACTCCAGTATTAGTATTTATAAGTAAAATTTTGAAAATAAAAAAAGTGGCTATTGTGGCAGATATCTATGGTTATATGTCTGACAAAATAAAGGAAAGAAAAGGTGGAATTTTACAAAATATATTGGCAAAGATTTGCCAATACTGTTGGAATAATTATGATGGATATATATTGCTTACAGAGCAAATGAA
>CALXWU010000074.1 GCA_944392505.1 uncultured Clostridia bacterium
GCAAATCCATAATCTATATCTGCTCTTAAAGTTTGAAGTGGAATAGTTCCTTCTTTATAGAATTCAGTTCTAGCCATGTCTGCTCCACCTAATCTACCAGATACTGAAGTTTTTATTCCTAAAGCACCTGCTTTCATAGTTTTTTGCATACATTGTTTCATAGCTCTTCTGAAAGAAATTCTTCTTTCTAGTTGTCCAGCTATATTTTCTGCAACTAATTGAGCATCTAAGTCTATATTTTTAACCTCAACTATATTTAAATTTACTTCTTTCTTAATCATTTTTTCTAATTCTGCTTTTAAAGCCTCTGCAAGGTTTCCACCTTTTCCTATAATTATACCTGGCTTTGCAGCATAAACATTAACTTTTACAAATTTAGCTGTTCTTTCAATTTCTATTTTAGAAATTCCAGCTGCATATAATTTTTTCTTAACATACACACGGATCTTGTGGTCTTCTACTAGGTAATCTCCAAAATCTTTCTTATTTGCATACCATTTTGAATTCCAATCTTTGATTACACCAACTCTTAATCCATGTGGATCCATTTTTTGTCCCATTTTGTAAATGTCCTCCTTCCTTTCTATTACTCTCTCTCTTTTAATACTATTGTTATATGGCTTGTTCTTTTTCTAATTCTAACTGCTGATCCTTTTGCTGCAGGTCTTATTCTCTTTAATGTAGGACCTTGATTTGCATATATATCAGCGACATATAATTTTTCATGAGCCATATGATGATTGTTTTCAGCATTAGCAATTGCTGATTTTAATAATTTCTCTAATACTTCTGATGAAGCTTTTGGTGTATATTTTACAATAGCTAAAGCTTCATTTATATCTTTGCCTTTTATTAAATCTGCTACAATTTTTACTTTTCTTGAAGAAATTCTAGCATATTTAAGTGTAGCATGTGCTTGTGGCACTAATTCTTGTTTTGCTTCCACTTTTCATTCCCTCCTTTTTTTATCTTACCTATTTAGTTGTAGTTGTTGTTTTATCTCCTGAATGTCCTTTAAATGTTCTTGTAGGTACAAATTCTCCTAATTTATGTCCAATCATTTCTTCTGATATATATACTGGTACATGTTTTCTTCCATCATGTACAGCAATTGTATGTCCAACCATTTGTGGATATATTGTAGAAGCTCTTGACCATGTCTTAATAACTTCTTTTTTTCCACTTTCATTCATTGCTTCAATTCTCTTTAATAATTCTGGAGCAACAAATGGAACTTTTTTGCTTGATCTTGACATTTATTTAGTCCTCCTTTTTATTTTATTTTCTTCTCTTAACGATAAATTTGTCTGTTCTATTGTTTTTCTTTCTTGTCTTATATCCAAGTGCTGGTTTACCCCAAGGAGTTAATGGTCCACTATGACCTACTGGAGCTCTACCTTCACCACCACCATGAGGGTGATCTACTGGGTTCATAACAGAACCTCTAACTGTTGGTCTCCATCCCATATGTCTTTTTCTACCAGCTTTTCCAAGTTTAACATTTTCATGTTCTTGGTTTCCAACTGTTCCTATTGTAGCTTTACATACAGACATTATTAATCTCATTTCTCCTGATGGTAATCTTACATGAGCATATTTTCCTTCTTTAGCCATTAATTGTGCTTCTTGTCCTGCTGCTCTTACTAATTTTCCACCTTGACCAGGATTTAATTCGATATTGTGTATCATAGTACCAACTGGTATATTCTCAATTTTCATGCAGTTTCCTGGTTTAATATCAGCTTTATCTCCTGATATTACAACTGCTCCATCTGTTAATCCAACTGGTGCTAATATATATGCTTTTTCTCCATCTTCATATTGAATTAATGCTATATTTGCACTTCTATTTGGATCATATTCTATGCCTATAACTGTTGCTGGCATATCTACTTTATTTCTCTTAAAATCAATTATTCTATATTTTTGTCTATTTCCTCCACCTTGATGTCTTACAGTGATTTTACCTTGTGCATTTCTTCCTGCTTTTTCTTTTTTTGTTGTTATTAAAGATTTTTCAGGAGTTTTTTTAGTAATTTCACTAAAATCTAAAACTGTCATATTTCTTCTAGATGGTGTATAGGCTTTAAATCTTTTTACTGCCATTTTTATTCTCTCCTCTTATAATTTAATTTACGGATTTTTTCCTGCTCCGTATTGCAGATAAAATTTATTATCCTAGTTATTTCTAGATAATTCTAACTATAAGTTACTAAAACGAATTTAAATTAGTGTATTACTAGGCGAAATTTAATTCAAATACCGGAGGCGTACTTTGTGTACGTCGAGGATTTTGTATTAAATTTTAACGACGTAAGACGCTGATTTAAATTTGTTTTAGACTAAGCTCCCATGAACTCATCAATAGAATCTTTATATTTTTTAGAAACTTTAACTTCTTTTCCACCTTTTGTTAGGTATGTCTTTTCTGAAGCATTAGTATCTATTGTAACTATTGCTTTTTTCCAGTCAGATGTTTTTCCAACATTTCTTCCAACTCTTTTTTCTTT
>CALXWU010000075.1 GCA_944392505.1 uncultured Clostridia bacterium
ATTAAATCAGCTAATTTATCTGGATGTCCTTCTGTTACACTTTCTGCTGTAAAATAATATTTCATTTTTTGTCACTTTCCTTCCCATCTCTCTATTAAAATCCTATACAATGTTATACTATTTTTCCACGGTATAGTCAACATATTTTTAGGGAACAAAAAACATCTTCATATCTAAACCTTCTAGTTCAAGAAGTCTTATTTTTTTGTCTATTCCTCCTGCATAACCAGTTAAGCTTCCATTTGTCCCTACAACCCTATGACAAGGTATAATGATTGAAATGGGATTATGACCCACTGCATTTCCTACTGCTTGAGCTGACATTTTTTCCTTGTTCAACTGTTTTGCAACTTTTTTAGCTATTTCTCCATATGTAATTGTTTTTCCATATGGAATCTCACACAATATTTTCCACACTAGCTGTCTAAACTCTCCACCTTGTGGTGCCAAAGGAATTTCTGTTATGTTTGGAGCTTCCTTATTAAAATATCTGTCTAACCATTTTCTCGTTTTTTCAAGCACTTTCAAATTATCATCTAGTGCAATATCCGATTTTGTTTCATCGAAGTAATATTTTTGATTTTCTACACATAATGCAATTAATTTTTCTCCATCACTTACTAATAGTAGTTTTCCAATTGGCGAATTATAATAAGTTTTATATAACATAGTTCTCTCCTACTTTTATTTAATCTTTTAAACTATCGAATTCCAGATTTTCTATGCTTAAGATTTCATTTCTTTCGTCCAATTTAATTTTGAAGACTTCTGGTGCATCAAATATTTTATCTACAAAAATTTTACCTTTAAAGCTTAAACATTTGTGCTTATTCTTATGTATATATTCTAATTTACACCATTCCATTAGTAAAAAGGTTAAGGCAGCTCCATGTGTAAAAATTGCAATACTTTTTCCTTGATTATTCTTTATTGCATCCATTAGGCCTGCTTTCATTCTATATCTAACTTCTTTTCGAGATTCTCCTTCTGGATTTTTTATATTTTCATCGAAGTATTGTTTTAAATATAAATCGTTATTTTGATTAATTCCTAATTTTCTCTCATTAAATCTTTCATCAACATGTATTATCATATTTCTATTTTCTGCAAAATATTTTGCAGTTTGAAGTGTCCTTGCGTAATTACTTGAATATATAATGTCTAATCCATCAAATTCTTTTTCTTTACTTAATATTTCTGCCCTTTTTTCTCCTTCAACACTTAATATGATTTTTTCTCTTCTATTTTGATAATATTCACTATTTTTCTCATTGTTAATTAATTCATTAGCTATTTTTCTTGAATGTCGAATTAAATATACTGTTGTTATATTTTCCATGAGCATCAGTTCTCCTTACTAAAATCAGGTTGATTTTACCACAAAAATTACTAATAGGCAAATTAATCATTTATGCTAATATCAAAAAATTACTCTACCTAAAATGCAGTAGAGTAATTTTTAATTTTTCTATTATTTTAATTCTTCTAATTTATATAGCTCTTTTAATGGAATATCCTTCTTTTTTGCTATTTCTTTCATACTTTCATATTCTGGACACACATATGTTTATCTAAACATATCTTCTTCTTTGCAGGTAACAGACAATCTATATGCTGGTCTTCCATCGTGCAATTTATTAATTTTAGATTTTTACAATAGCATAGAGGTTGAGTTCCTATTATCTTGCAATTTATGAGTGTTAAGTTTTCTGAAAACCACGCAAGATATTCTCCTTTAATAATTGAATCTTTTACAATTACATTTTTGCTATGCCAAAAAGCATCTTTTGTGTCAAGTATGCAATTTTCAAGTTCTAGATTCTCCATATATTGAAAAGAGTATTTTCCTTGCATTTCTACTTTTTTTAGTTTTACATTTTTACTGTCCAAAAAGATATATTCTGATATGATTTTTGTATTTTCCATTTTTATATTGTTGCACTTCCACCCAAATTCTGGCGAAACTATATTACAATTTTTTATCTCCGTATTACAACATTCTCTTAATAGTTTTATACCTTCTAATTTGCAATTATCAATCAATCCATCGTCTGAATGCCATATTGGTGCTCTTGTTTTTTTACTTTATCAATGTCTTCCTCAGAATAATGATCATAGTGACCATGTGTAATAAATATTATATCTGCATCCTTGAAGTTTTTTTCTATTTTAAATGGATCAAAATAGATTATTACTCCTTTACTAAATTTGATACTACTATGGCATAAAACTTCTATACCTTCTAACATCTTACCTTCTCCTTCCAAATCTTAATTTTATTTTCCTTCTATAATTTTTTTAGCATATGAGCAATCAGCAACAACTCTTTTTTCATGTTTTTTTGCATTTTCAATAATGCTTTCTACTAATTTTCTTGCTATACCCTGTCCTTGATATGAATTATCAACTTCTGTATGTACTATATTCCAACCTTCTTTTAACTCTACAAAATCGCACTCTCCTATTTGTGTGTTATTATCATATGCTATTGATTTATTTTTACTTTTATCAAATATTATTTTTATCATCATACACCTCTTTCTTCTTTTTTGAAACTATTGCTTTAGTAAAGGCCTGTCTTATCGGCCAAGAAATTCTATTATCTACATGTCTTATATTCTCATCATCTTTAATTTTTTCCATAATAGCTTCAATCTCATGGCTTAAATCTATATGTATAATTCCATCTTGCTTATATTTTTTTGCCATACTTATTATTACTTCTAAAACTATTTTTTCATGCTTTAAATTAGTCTCTTGGTTATTCGTTTTCTTAACAAAAAGAATTCCATTTTCATTGAATATAGTTTCATAATTTTCTGAGCTGTAATACTTTTCGTAAACATTTTTAGTAATATCATCTAAATTCATAAGTAACTCATATTTGTTTTTCACACTGCACTCTCCTTATTAAAATTCACTGTCCAGGAAGTCAAGATCTTCTTCAATTTTTTGCTTTTCAAGCTCTTCTTTATACTTCTTCATATTTTCTTCATGATTTCTATAACTTTTAGAAAAATAATCGTATATCATTTCCATTTCATTTAATAGTGAAATATATGTTTCTGTTGGATTGCTCATTATAAAGTCTAAGGATATTATATTATCTAAAAAATATGGATAATTATTCATTACCAAGCTCTTCAGAGTATAAAAATCATTTGCATTGTATTTCACGTTTAGAAAATCTAACATTTCTTTAAACAATACAGTAAATTTTTCTATTTCTGCATTATATAAATCAGCATAAGTTTGTCCTTCTTTTAGGTTTATCTCTTTATAAAAATCTGCGAAATGTTTATATCCATCTGTTTCAGAACTTAGTTCATCATATAAGTCATTTAGAGCAATTATATTCTCTGTTTCGTCTGTCCTTATACTTACTTGATAATCTATGTATATGTTTCTATCTATACAATTATTTTCAACCTGCTCAAGCACATTATATAATTCTTCATGATAGAAATGATAATATGTATCAATTTTATCTATCCATTCTTTAAAGCTCCAGT
Source organism: uncultured Clostridia bacterium (assembly GCA_944392505.1). Lineage (GTDB taxonomy): Bacteria > Bacillota > Clostridia > TANB77 > CAG-508 > CALXVA01. Next base: position 3,513 of record CALXWU010000075.1, read on the forward strand.
TATCTTCAAATTCTTTTCCTTTGTATTTTAACATTTCTTTAAAAATAGAAATTAATTTTTCAATTTTCTCATTTTTTAAGTTTTCATAGCCTTTTTCTTTGATTTCATTTTCTACGTTTTCATAATCATCTAACTCATATATTATTAAATTGTAATTTCTAATATACATCTCTATTTTTTCTTCTTTTGTTGTTCCAAAATCATCTTCTGGTGCAATATTCCATCTTAAAAAGTTATTCATTAGAGTCACTATTGATTGAAAAGACGCACTATTTTCTTCAAATAATTTTTTTAAATAATAGAATAAAGACTCTTTATCTTTAAAGTCAATATCTTCTATAGATAGTTTCTTCATTTTTGCAATTTCTTTAAGCAACTCGATTGCTTTATCCACTAGCTTATCAAATATAATATCTAATTTTCCATTATCAATATCTTCTTGAAACTCATCTATTTTAATTTTTTCTCTCATAGGACACCTTTCAATCAATAGTTTCTCGTATTTTTCATAAATTATCACTTTGTATTTATATTAGCATAGAAAATAATCTTAAAATACTCTACATAGGCTT
>CALXWU010000076.1 GCA_944392505.1 uncultured Clostridia bacterium
CAAAAAGAAGGTTATTCTGTAGGAGATATCTCTGCTGGACTTTCATATTCAGTAATAAAAAATGCTATTCAAAAAGTTATGAAAGTTAGAGATGTCAATAAGCTAGGTGCACATATCGTTGTACAAGGTGGTACTTTCTATAATGATGCTGTGTTAAGAGCTTTTGAGTTAATTGTAGGAAGAGATGTTGTCAGACCTGATATAGCAGGACTTATGGGAGCATATGGTGTTGCCCTTCTTGCTAAAGAACAATATGAAGCAAATCTTGATATGGAATATAGAACACATTTAACTAAATTAGAAGATTTAGACAAATTACAAATTGAAACCTCACATGTACGTTGTAATGGTTGTGAAAACCACTGTCTACTTACAATAAATAAATTTAGCAATGGTGCAAGATATATATCAGGTAACCGTTGTGAGAAAGGTGCAGGAATAGTTGGAGAAAAAACTGAATTACCAAATTTAGTGAAATACAAATATGAAAGAATATTTGGATATACCCCACTAGAAGAAAAAGATGCTCCAAGAGGAGTAATAGGTATACCTAGAGTTCTTAATATGTATGAAGATTATCCTTTCTGGTTTACTTTCTTAACAAGTCTAGGATTTAGAGTAATACTTTCTGAAAAGAGTAACAGAACAACCTACGAAAAAGGTATGGAATCAATGCCATCTGAATCAGTATGTTTCCCTGCTAAATTATCACATGGACATATTATAGGGTTAATTAATCAAGGAATTAAAACAATATTCTATCCTTGTATGCCATATTCAAGAAAAGAATATGAAAAAGCAGATAACCACTATAACTGCCCTATCGTAATATCTTATTCAGAAGTATTGAAAAGCAATGTCGAAGAAATAAAGGAAAAGAATATAAAATTCTTAAATCCCTTCTTACCATTTGACGCTAAAAATTTGGCAAAAACAATATTAGAATTACCTGAATTTAAAGAATACAACTTTACTAAAAAAGAATTAATTGAAGCTGCAGAAAAAGCTGAAGCAGAATACCAAAAATGTAAAGCTGATATTCATAAAAAAGGTCAAGAAACTGTAGAATACATAGAAAAGAATAACTTAAAAGGAATCGTACTAGCTGGTCGTCCATATCATGTAGATCCAGAAGTAAATCATGGTATCGATACATTAATTACAAGTCTAGGTTTATGTGTACTTACTGAAGATAGCATTTCGAATCAAACTGAAGTAAAAAGACCAATTAGAGTTGTTGATCAATGGGTATTCCATGCAAGACTTTATGCAGCAGCAGACTATGTAGGAAAACATGATAATTTAGAATTAGTACAATTAAATTCATTTGGTTGTGGTGTAGACGCTGTTACAACAGATCAAGTAGAAGAGATATTAACAAGTTATGGAAAAATGTACACATTAATTAAAATAGATGAAATCAATAACTTAGGCGCAGTACGTATTCGTATTCGTTCATTACTGGCTAGCATGAATAAACGTTTAGCGAATAAAGAAGAACTAAAGGGTGACGGAAATTATGAAGTAAATAAAAAAATATTTACTAAGGACATGAAGGATGACTATACAATATTAATTCCTCAAATGGCACCAATACATTTCGAATTATTAGAAGCTGCTGTTCGTTCATCAGGATATAAAGTTGAATTATTAAGGAAATGTACAGATCATACTGTAGAAACCGGACTAAAATATGTAAATAATGATGCCTGCTACCCATCAATATTGGTAACCGGCCAAATGATAGAAGCATTACAATCAGGAAAATATGACTTAAATAAAACTGCATTAATCATGTCTCAAACAGGTGGTGGATGTAGAGCAACAAACTACATAGGATTTATTAGAAAAGCTTTAAAAGATGCAGGATTTGAAAATATTCCAGTAATATCTTTCAATGTTGTTGGAATGGAAAAAATGCCAGGATTTAAAATAACCTTACCATTAATAGAAAGACTATTAAAAATGGTAGTTTATGCAGATTTATTACAAAAAATGCTTACTAAAAATAGAGCATATGAAGTAAATAAAGGCGAAACACAAAAGCTATTTGATGAATGGATGGAAAAATGTAAAAAGCTTCTTGAAAAATCAACAATGAAACAATTTAAACAAAGTATTTATGATATGGTAGCTGATTTCGAAAAGATAGAATTAGATACTTCAATAGAAAAGCCTAAAGTAGGAATTGTTGGTGAAGTATTAATAAAATACCACCCATTTGGAAATAACTTTATTGCAAATAAATTAGAAGAAGAAGGTGCTGAAGTAGTATTACCAGACTTTATGGGATTTATTAAATTTATTGCAACACATAAAATTACTTTTAATCAATTAATTAAAACAGATAAAATGAAAGCCAAATTATTTAAAGCAGCAATAAAATTAATAGACATATTAGAAAAAGATTCAAAAATAGCTTTAGCAAATTCTAAAAAAGGTTACCTACCGCCTTGTGATATTTGGGAACTTGAAGATAAAGTAAAAGATATTTTATCAATAGGAAATCAAACTGGTGAAGGTTGGTTCTTGACAGCAGAAATGATAGAATACATAGAAAACGGAATACCAAATATAGCCTGTGTACAGCCATTTGCATGTTTACCAAATCATGTTGTTGGAAAAGGTGTTATAAAGACAATAAGAAATGAGTTTCCAGAAGCTAATATATCAGCAATAGATTATGATCCAGGTGCGAGTGAAGCAAATCAAACAAATAGAATTAAATTATTAATGACTGTTGCAAAAGATAATTTAAAAAAGAAACAACAAGAAAAGGATGCTATTGAAAAAGAAAATATTAATACAGAAAAAATAAAAGAGACAATAAATAATTAATTAAATAATTTATTAAATAAAAAAGGGGCTATTCCCTTTTTTATTTATATATTTAAAAAATGAAAAAATAAATTAATTAATAATTAATTTTTATAATAATCTATTAAATATTCTAAAATATTTCTAAAAATTTTTTTATTTAAAAAATTTATTGTTTGTCTTTTTGCAAATCAATTTTTTCTATCTGATTTTCTTTGACAATGTGAAAATAATCGAAAGAATTAAATGTTCTTTTTCCAATCTTATGTCAATTGTTTTTTTAAAAATATTAAAAAAACAATTCTCATTATTTCTTGGCGTCTCCGTTAGCTTCTATTCATATTTCGTTCTAAACAAAAGATTTAATTTTAAGGAAAAAATTGAGCCAGAAGTTTACATGAAATTATCTATAGTTTTTCTCTTTAGTGACATATCATTGTTCAAAGGAAATATTTGTATCTTTTTGACAAACTTTTGTATTAATTGTTTATATTTTTAAATATAGTAATATAATTATTTTGATTTATTAATTAAAAATATAAAAAAATTATATTTTAAAATTATTTTTTAATTTTCTGTTATTATTTAATTATTTTTTTAATTATTTTTAATTTTTTTGGTTTCTTTATTATTTTTTATTATTATTTAATTATTTTTTTATTATATTTTTTTAGTAAAATATTTGTATATATTAATTTATTTTATCATAACTTTAATAAAAAAATAAAAGAAATTATTTTTTTATATTTAATACTATTTAAATGATTTTTAATCTATTAAAGTTATTTATTTTATTTTTATGTTTAATTACTTCCTTTGTCTTTTTGTGAAAATTGTATTTTTTATTTTTTTGTCTTTATAAAATTAATATTTTACTTTTAGTAAAGCGATGTTAACTTTTCTGTTTTATGTATACATTTTTTTCTTTTTTATATAAGTGTTCTTACAATTTATCTTTTTTAGATTTCCGTTACTTTTTTTTATCCCTATTTTAGTTTTTAAGGCATTTTATTGTTGGATTTTTTATTATGTATTAGTTTACATTATATTATTTTTTAAATATTAATTTAATAAAAAAAACATAAAAATATAATTTTTTGATTTTTATTTTACTTTTTGGCAAATTGATAAAACATTTTTATTTTATTCTTTATTTAATTTATATTTTTAAATTTATATATGTAATATTTTTTTAAATTTTAAAATACTTTTAAAATAATTATTTTAAAATTTTATTTAATTTTTTATTTATTATTTTTTTTACATTATCTTCGTATTATTAAATATATACATAGTAAAGCTTGTATTTTTTTTGAATATACGATATAATATTCTTTACAAATTATATATGGAGGTTTAATATGCTACTTGCACTTGCTGGAGTTACAGGAGTTGGAAAATCATATTTTAAAGATAAAATAGTAGAAAAATTAGGATTTGAAAAAATTAAAATTATTACTACTCGCCAAATTAGAATTGGAGAAAAAAATAATGAAGATAAAATTTTTGTTACACCAACTGAGCTAGAAAAATTAAAAAACTCAAATTTAATAGCTTATGACTTCAATATGTTAGGCAATACTTATGCTTATACAAAAGAAGCTTTGTTTTCTAATAAAAATACCGTATTTGAACTTCATTATGATACTATCTTTGACTTTAAGAAAATATGTCCTCATTTAGTAGTAATATATATATTTCCTACTAATATTGAAATGGCTAAAGAAGAAACACGAAAAAGACATTTAAGTCCAGATGTTGAAAAAAAGAGACTTTTAGAAATTGATGAACACTATAACAATATGACTTCAAATAATAAATTAAAATCTCAATTTGATTATATTGTATATAACAATTATGATCAAGAATCTGAAAATAAAATTTTGGAACTAGTAAAGAATTTAATTAACAAATAATCTAACATATAAATATATTAATTAAATAATATTTTAAATACAAAAATATAATATTTAAAAAATATATAAAATAAAATTTAATTTCACTAATTAAGGAAGGAATGAAACAAAAATGGCAAAAGATTATTTCTCACTAGATGAAGATTTTGAAAAAATAATAAAAAATTCATTACCCAATATGAATATAAAAAATATCAATCCGATTTCTACAGGGTGGACAAATATAGTTTATGAAGTAGAAACTGATAATGGAAATTATTTTTTTAGATTCCCAAGAGATAATTTTTGGATTAGAACTATCGTAAAGGATTATCAATTTTCAAAATATATCAATAAGAAAACTGATTTTAAAACAGTTGAATTAAAACTTATGTATGATAATGGTAGACCATATAGTATTCATAAAAAAATAGAAGGAACAGTTTTAGCTGATGTTATGAATGATTTATCACCTGAAGAAATAAAAGTTGTAGCAAGCGATATTTCTAAATTTATGTACCAGCTACACCACATTAATTTTAAAGGCAATGAAATATTTACAATAAATAACATTGGTTTAGATTTAACAGACTTTTTAAATGAATTACTTAATGTTCATGTGTCTCAACAAGATAAAGTATTCTGGAAATATGAAGAATTTAAGAAAAAAGATCATAGCACTCTTGTACATGGTGACTTAAATTCAAGTAATATATTATTAGATGAAAATAAACATGTAGCTGCAATTATTGATTTTGGCTTTGGAGGGTTTGGTAATCCATATTTCGATATATCTCGTATCATTGGAAGATGCCCTGCTTCATTTAAAGATGAAATTATAAATAGTTATGAACAAATATCAAATGAACAACTAAATTATTCAGAATTAGATGATGAAATTAAAATATGGGATAATATAGATAATTCATATATAAATTACATGAGAAAAATTGGTATTTATGAATAAGATAATATTTTTTAAAAATGGAAACTAATTAAAATATTAGTTTCCATTTTTTAATTTTAAGCAAAAAAATATAAAGTCATAATAACTTTACACTTTTGGCGGAAGCTGAGGGATTTGAACCCTCGCGGCCCTTACGAACCCTAACAGTTTAGCAAACTGTCCCCTTCAACCACTTGGGTAAGCCTCCATATAATTATAGAAGTTAGAAATTCTAACTATAAATCTAACTTCTAATTAATTGGCGGAGAGGGTGGGATTCGAACCCACGGTAGGCTACAAACCTACGCCAATTTTCAAGACTGGTGCCATAAACCAACTCGACCACCTCTCCAAGTTGCTGTTACCAATTGCGGTAACAGTATATATCTTAACATATTTAGCCTTTACTTGTCAATAGAAATTTTTAGGAATTTTCATGTTTGCCAGCAATTAGCTAACCAATAATTTAATTAATCCTTCAAATCTTAGTTTTTCAATGCAAAACTAATTAAACAATTAATATACAAAATTATAACTATTACAATTTCTAACATGATCAAGTAATAAATTTATATTAAATTTTATTTTTAAATTTATAAAATAATTTATCAATTAATTTATAAATTATTTTATATTATTTTCTTATTTATTTATATTATTTATTTTAATTATTTTTTTAATTATTTTAATTATATTTTTTAATTATATTATATTATTTTTTTAAATTATTTTTCAATTATTTTTTATTTATTTTTTTTTATTTATTTAATAATTTTTATTAATTTAATTTAATTTTATCTAAAAATAAATTTTTATTTTCTATAATCTGATATTTTTTTCTAAAAAATTTTTTATTTTTATTTGTTTTTTTGACAATTTTATCTCTTCTTAAAAATTATTTCTGTAACTATTATTAAATAATTTTTAAATAAAAATTTAATCTTTCTACTTTATGTAAATTAATATTTGTTTTTTAATAATTTTCATTTCTTTTAAATTAAATTTAGCATTTTACTTGTTCCGTTAGCATTTAATTAGTGTTTTTACTTCTTTTTATTATAAATTATTACACATTTTACTTGTTATCTGTTGTTTACATTTTATTATTTTAATATTTATTTAAATAAATATTATATTATTTTTATCTTAAAATTAATTTTTTTAATATAAATATTATTAATTAAAAATAATATTTAATTATATTTTGATTAATTAAATTAATATTTGTATAAAAAAAGACTAATTTAATTAATTAATCTTTTTTTATTTTTAATTTATTTTTAATTTGTTTTTTTATTTATTTTTTATTTTAATTAATTCTTTTATTTTTTAAATTAAAAAATAATTTATCAATTAATTTTTAATTTATTTTTATTAAATTTTTTTATGTTTTGCAATTTATTGTTTCACATTATTTATTGCTCTGTTAATTGCTTCTTTTTCTTCATCTGATAATACATATTTTGAAATTCCGTTTTCTACAGGCTTTGCATAAATATTTGAACAATCTCTAGCATATATTCCATTTAATACAACTCCATTATTATAATCATCTAATATTGCTAAAGAAAAGCTTAAATCACTTCCTGTGTCTTTAAAAGCATTATATCTAACTATGCCTATTTTTTGAGTACATTTTTTCATGTTATCATCTAATACTTTACAATATGATATTATTTCTTCATTTTTTGCTTCTACTGTATTTACTTTTTTAATGTATTCTTTTAGCATTTCATCAAAATTTTCACCATTTCCTAATTTATTCATAAATTTTTTATAACTTACTCTTAATTTTTTTAAATTAATTACACTAGTTATATATAATATGAATAAAATAATTACTGCAAAAAATAATATGGTTAAAAATATATCTGATCTTAAAAAATTAAAAAATATATCCACTATTGATAATCCTTCCTTCCAATTGTTTGTTTATCTATTTTATTAAGCCTAAAATTCTCTCTAAGTCATCATATGAAGAATATTGAATAATTATTTTTCCTGATTTTTTGTTTGCATCTAATTTAACTTTTGTTCCAAAAAAGCCTTGGAATGAGTCTTCTATATCTCTATATATTGCTTCTAATCTAGGATCATGATTTTCTGCTACTTTTTTATTTTTTACTTTTCTTTCAATATCTCTTACAGACTCTCCTTTTTGAATTATATTTAATGCGGCTTTATATTGTTTTTCTGGATCTTCTATCATTACTAAATTTCTACAATGTCCTTCTGTAAGTTTCCCATCTTGAGCAAGTTCTATAACTCTAGGGTCTAAATTAAGTATTCTAACTGAATTTGCTATATTACTTCTACTTATTCCAATTGAGTCTGCTAATTCTTTTTGAGTCATTCCATAATCATCAATTAATTCTTTTAATCCTTTTGCTTTATCTATTGGGTTTAAGTCAACTCTTTGTAAATTTTCTATTAAAGCAATTTCTTTGTTTGATCTTTCTGTAATATCATCTTTTATTATGCAAGGCATTTCTGATAATCCAGCTTTTTTAGCAGCTCTCCAACGTCTTTCACCTGCGACTATTTCATAATAGTTATCTTTTTTATTTACTATTATTGGCTGTAAAACACCATATGTCTTAATAGAATTTGCTAACTCATCTAAAGCTTCTTCATCAAAACTTCTTCTGGGTTGGTCTCTATTTGGCTCTATTTCTATAACTTTAATCTTATGAATTTTTTCTGATAAATCCTCTGTATTATTTTGCTCATTTACAAAAAGATTATCACTAAATAATGCATCTAATCCTTTTCCTAAACCTGTTTTTTTCATTATAACCCCTCCACTTATTACATTTTATTTTAACAAATTATATTGAATGTTTTCCTCTTTGCTCACTTTCATTTATTTTTAGAAACTCTTTCACAAATTTATCATAGCTTTTAGCACCTTTTGATCTAGGATCATATACACTAATTGGCATTCCATAGCTTGGAGCTTCACTAAGCTTTACATTTCTTGGTATAACAGTTTTATATACTTTATCATTAAAATATTTCTTAACTTCTTTTACAACTTGATTAGATAAGTTTGTCCTAATATCATACATTGTAAGGAGTGCTCCCTCTATTTCAATGTCTTTATTTAAGTGCTTCTTTACTAAGCTAATAGTATTTAATAATTGACCTAATCCCTCAAGTGCATAATATTCACATTGTACTGGAATTAAAACACTATCTGAAGCTGTGAAAGCATTTAATGTTATTAAGCCTAACGAAGGTGGGCAATCTATTATTATATAGTCATATTCACCCTTAACAACATCTAATTTTTCTTTTAATCTATGTTCTCTTGACATCATCGAAACTAGCTCAACCTCAGCGCCAGCAAGGTTTATATTAGATGGGCAAATATATAGATTTTTGATATTTGTCTTTTTGACAATATCGTCTACAGAACTATCATTAATTAACATATCATATACAGATAATTCAATTTCATCTCTGTCTATTCCAACTCCACTAGATGCATTACCTTGAGGATCTGCATCAATCATTAACACTTTTTTTCCTCTTTTAGCAAGTAAAGTGCTTAGATTTATTGAGGTTGTTGTCTTTCCGACTCCTCCTTTTTGATTAGCAATTGATATAATTTTACCCATATTTTCTTCATTTCCTTTCTAAAGTCACAATTTTCTTCTTTTGTTTTATCAAAGTCAATACAATAATAATATATAAATTTTAAATATATGTCAATAAAATATAGAAAACTTTTTATATTTTTTACAAAAAAAATAAAGAGAATTTTTATAAATTTCCTCTTTATCTTTATTTAATTTAATTTGTTTTTATTTGCCTTTAAAGTGGCTGTTTACTTGGCATTCCAGCCTTTCTTGGATATTTGGTAGGTGTGTTTTTTATCTTCTTAATAATAACTATGTTTCTTTCTATTTTTTCTGGTAAAAGTAAACTTTCAATTTTCTCTATTTTTCCTCCTAGAATATCAATTGCATTTTCTGCTTCTTTAATTTCTTCATTAATATTAGGTCCTTTCATGCATATGCAATATCCATCTTTTTCTACAAATGGTAACATATATTCTGCAAGAATTCTTAAACTAGCTACAGCTCTTGATACTGCTAGGTTTACCTTTTCTCTATATTCCTTGTTTTGAGCTAAGTCTTCGGCTCTAGCATGAATATTTTTTAGCTTTGCTAATGATAGTTTTTCTTTAACTTCTCCTAAGAAGTTAATTCTTTTATTTAATGAATCTACTAATATAAATTCAATATTATTATTTAAAATTTTTAATGGAATTCCTGGAAATCCAGCACCTGTGCCTATATCTATTACATTTTTTTGATTTTTTACATATTTATTTATACTAATACTATCAATAAAATGTTTAATAATTATCTCTTTCTCGTCTGTAATTGCTGTTAAATTTATTTTATTATTCCATTCCAATAATAATTTCATATATTCATAAAATTTATTTGCTTGATTTTCAGAAATTTCTATATTTAAAGTATTCGCATAATTTATTAATTGTTTATTAAACTCTAAATTATCCATTTTTCCTCCTAAAATTATTTTTTGCTTTACTGTTTTTAATCTATTTAATTATTTACTGCACTTACTTTGTTCTAAATATATTAAAAGTACAGAAATGTCAGCTGGTGAAACCCCTGATATTCTTGAGGCTTGACCCACAGAACTAGGTTTTATTTTATTTAATTTTTGCCTTGCTTCTAGTCTTAAACCTTTAATTTGGCTGTAATCAATTTCATTTGGAAGGAGTTTTTCTTCTAATTTTTTGAATTTTTTTACTTGTTCTTCTTGTAATTTAATATATCCTTCATATTTTACTTGAATTTCAACCTCTTGGGCTATTTCCTCAGATAAAATTGGTCTATTTCCGTCTATTTCTTCTAAATTTTTATATGTTAATTCACTTCTTCTAAGTAAATCTGCTAATTTTACGCCATTTGAAATGGTAGAAGTGTTATACTTTTTTAAAAATTCATTAACTTCTGCTGTAGGTTTTACAGTCGTGGTCTTAATTCTTTCAATTTCCTTCTCTATTTTTTTCTTCTTATCTAAAAATGCCTTATACCTTTCATCAGAAATTAAGCCTATTTCATGCCCAATCTCTGTCAATCTTAAATCTGCATTATCTTGCCTTAGAAGTAGCCTATATTCTGCTCTAGATGTCATCATTCTATATGGTTCGTTTGTGCCTTTTGTTACAATATCATCAATCAAAACTCCAATATATGCTTGTGATCTATCTAATATTATAGGAGTTTTCCCTTGTAATTTCCTAGAAGCATTCATTCCTGCAATTAATCCCTGCACAGCAGCTTCTTCATATCCAGAAGTTCCATTTATTTGCCCTGCAAAAAACATTCCAGATATTTGTTTATGTTCTAATGATAATTTTAATTCTGAAGGATCAATGCAATCATATTCTATAGCATATGCTGGTCTTGTAAATTCAGCTTTTTCTAAGCCTGGAACAGTTCTATACATAGCAATTTGAACATCTTCTGGTAGTGATGAACTCATTCCTTGTATATACATCTCATCTGTATCTCTTCCTACTGGTTCAACGAATATTTGATGTCTATCTTTATCTGCAAACCTAACCACTTTATCCTCTATAGATGGGCAATATCTTGGTCCTGTTCCCTCTATTTTTCCTCCAAACAATGGTGATCTGTGTAAATTTGCTCTAATTATATCATGTGTTTTTTGATTTGTATATGTTAAGTAACATGGAAGTTGTTCAACATCAGAATTTAACTTGTCTTCAAATGAAAAGGCCTCAGGTTTTTCATCCCCCTCTTGTATTACCATTTTAGAAAAGTCAATACTATTTTTGTTTACCCTAGCAGGAGTTCCAGTCTTAAACCTAACTAAATTAATTCCCATTTTCTTTAACATGTCAGATAATTTATTAGAAGGAAAAACTCCATCTGGTCCACTTTCAAAAGATGTTTCCCCAATAAATATTTTACCTTTAAGATATGTTCCTGTAGCGAGAATTACACTATCTACATAGTAAACTGCACCAATATTGGTTTTTACATATTTAATTTTATTATCTTCTACTCCTATATCAACTATCTCTGCCTGTTTTAAATACAAGTTTTTCTGTTTTTCTAGAGTATGCTTCATTTCTGCTTGATATTTTTTTCTATCTGCTTGAGCTCTTAAAGAGTAAACAGCTGGACCTTTTGAAGTATTTAACATTCTTATTTGAGTATATGATTTATCAATATTCTTTCCCATCTCTCCCCCAAGGCAATCCAGCTCTTTAACTAAATGTCCTTTTGAACTACCACCTATATGGGGATTGCATGGCATATTTGCAACTGCTTCTAAGCTTATAGAAAATACAAGTGTCTTGAATCCCATTCTTGCCGCAGCTAACCCTGCTTCACAGCCCGCATGTCCAGCTCCAATTACTGCTATATCAAATTTCCCTGCATTATATTCCATTTATTATTTCTTCCTTTCATTATATTATAATATTTTAATATGATAGTAAAATTTTTTAATTCTAGTTTTTTCCAATTATTATTTTTTAATATGAAACTGCCTAAATCAAAAACAAACGTAAAAATATATTTTCTCAAGTCTAAACTTTTTTTAATTTCTTTAATATAAATAGGTTTTCATTTTTTGTTCAGTTTATTGTCTCATTGACAATCGAAATGTTTGTCATATTTTGTCGAATTTTCTGTAACTATTTATTTTACTGATTAGTAAATATGTACTGTTAACGTATTTTGCTACGATTATATTTCTAGTTTGTCTTTTTGATTGATTTTGCCTTTATTTTCCTAAGCAGAATTTCGAGAAAATCTTATTAATAATATCGTCTGAAACATTATTTCCTGTTATTTCTCCAAGGCTTTCTAAGGTTTCTTTAATACATATCGCAGTTATATCAATTGGCATATTTTCTTTAATACTATTTTGAGCTTTACTTATGTTTTCAATTGCTTTATGTATTAGATTTTTATGCCTTACATTAGTAATTATTATTCCATCATTTATTTTTAATTCGTCATTATTAAATAATTCTTTAATCTTATTATATAAATTATCTAGTCCCATTTTGTTCTTCATAGATGCCTTTATAACGGTTTTATTTTCATTAGACATATACTTTATTGTCTCGTCATTTTTTTTGCTTAAATCGAATTTATTTAGCAATATGATATTTTTCTTATTTTTTATTAAATCTAATATCTTAAAATCTTCCTCATCCAATTTTTGCGAGCAATCAAAAATTGCTATAACCAAATCTGCCTCTTCAATTAAATGAATTGCTTTTTCTACCCCTATTTTTTCAACATAATCTTTTGTGTCTCTTATTCCGGCTGTGTCAATTAATTTTAAAGGTATTCCTTCAATATTTATAAATTCCTCTATGGTATCCCTAGTTGTTCCTGCATAATCACTTACAATAGCCCTTTCTTCATCTAGCATAGCATTTAAAAGTGATGATTTTCCAGCATTAGGTTTGCCTATAATAACAGTTTTTACTCCCTCTTTTAAAATTTTCCCATTTTCAAAACTATTTTCTAGTTTAATTAATTTATCTTTTACTTTATTAAATAAATTAAGTGCTTTTTCATTTGTAGTTTCTTCTATATCATACTCTGGATAATCAATTGAAGCTTCTATGTCTGACATAATCTCTAATAATTCCATTCGTATATTTTCTAATTCTTCAGACAATCTTCCTTGTAATTGATTAAAAGATGCTTCTGCTTCTTTGTCTGTTTTAGCATTAATTATATCTATTACAGATTCTGCTTGTGAAAGATCTATTCTTCCATTTAAAAAAGCTCTCTTCGTAAATTCTCCCGGTTCTGCCAAATCAGCACCATTTAAAAGACATTGCTCCAAAATTTTTCTTTCTACTACTGTTCCTCCATGTGAATTAATTTCACACATATTTTCAGTAGTATAACTCTTGGGCGCTCTAAAAAAAGAAACCAGCACTTCATCTATTTTTTCATTTGTTTGCGCATTAATGATATATCCATACTTCATGGTATATCCTTTTACTTTATCTATATCGCATTTCTTATCTGCAGGAATAAAGATTTTTTTCAATACATCAAAACATTTTTCTCCGCTCATTCTTATTATTCCTATCCCTCCGGTACCCGTAGCTGTTGCTATTGCTGCAATCGTACTCATTGTTATTTATTCTCCTTTCTATTATTAGTCTTTTATTACTTTAATTTTCATAATTAATTTAGAATTATTAGAGTTAAACTAGTTGCACATCACTATAAAAATCAAAAGTCAAAGTAAAAATATAGTTTATTTAGCTTTAAAACTAAATTAATTAACTAAAATCTTCACTTTGACTTCGGATTTTCTATATATTTAATTACTTTTTTTCTATAACAACCTTTCTATAAGGTTCTTCCCCAATGCTGTAGGTTTTTACTTTATCGCTTGATTGTAATCTATTATGAATTATTTTCCTTTCATAAGCCATCATAGGCTCAAGTGTAATAGATTTGCCAGTTTTATATACTGTTTTAGAAATTTTATCTGCTAATTCTTCTAAAGATTTTTCTCTTTTTTCTCTATAATTACTAATATTTAAAACAATTCTAACTTTATTTTTTGCATCTTTATTTGCAATAGAATTTAGAATCACTTGTAGAGAATTTAACACTTCTCCCCTATACCCTATTAATGTTTTAGAATCAGTACCATTAATATCAATTTTCAAAAAACCATTTTCTAAATCAATATTTGTTTTATATTCTAAATCATTAAAGTTCTTAATAAATTCATTTAAAAAAGCATCTATTCTAACCTTGCTGGCGTTGAGCTCATTTTCGTCTATTTTTATACTTGTCTCTTTTTCTTTAAAGCTTTTTATATTTTTTTCCTCTTCTTTTAATGTCAATTCTACTTTTACAATTCTTGGAGATAATATACTGAAAAAGCTTCTTTTTTCATGCTCTTCTATTATTTTAATGTTAACTTTATCTTTTGAAACATTTAATTTTTTAAGTCCAATAGAAATTGCTTCTGAGGTTGTCTTTCCTTCTACTATGATAGACTTAGGCATTTTCTTTTTCCTCCTTATGTTTCATTACTGAATCTATAATTATTTTCTCTATAATTATTAAAACATTACTTACAAACCAATATAATGCTAATCCTAAAGGTGCTATAAAAGCTATAAATACAGACATTAGAGGCAACATATACATCATATTTTTGTTCATAGCTTCCATTGCTTCTAATTCATTTGGCTCTTCCGCTTTTACTTCACTGCCGTCTGTAATTGCTTTTTGATCTTTCTTCTTTTTCTTATTAAAGCTATTTGTAATTTTTATTGATACAACTGATGAAATTACGTACAATAATGGAATTATATATACTGTCCAATCTGATAAATTACTACTTGGGACTTTACTTAAATCTAATCCTAAGAAATCCATATTAAGTCTGACTCTTTCATCCTCTGCCCCATATCTATTAATAATAGCAATTTCTGAATAAGTTGATTGATTACCTTCTTGTTGTAATTGAGTTTTATAATCATTTATAACATTAACATCTATTTTTTTCATATATGTTAGAGGCTGACTTACAAGCCAGAATACAGAAAGAATTATGATTAATTGTATAATTGAACTAAAACATCCTGCAAATGGACTTAATTTTTCCCTTTTATATAAATCAATGGTTTCTTGATTTAATTTTTCAGGATTGTTTTTATATTTTCTCTGTATTTCCTTCATTTCTTCTTGAAGTTTTGCTGATTTTTTTAATGATTTTTGTTGTTTTATAGTTATTGGTATCAATACAATTCTTAATATTACTGAAAACACTATTATAGCAATACCATAATTATTAAATACTGTATACAGCGCATTTAATAAATATCCAAATAAACTTGAAATTGCTCCCATATTTCCTCCAAATTATTTTAATGGATCATATCCACCCTTCGAAAATGGATTACATCTAAAAAATCTTTTTATTCCTAAAAAAGTTCCCTTTAAAGCACCATATTTTTCAATAGCTTGTCCCATATATTCAGAACAAGTAGGATAAAATTTACATTCCACACCAACTGCTTTAAACATTGGTGATATATATTTTTTATATTTTTTTAATAAGAAAAGTAATATTTTTTTCATAATTTTAAATTAATTTAGCAAATTGGCTTTTTTAAATGCTTTAATCAAATCATTTTGTATAATATAATAATTTGCCTCTTTTGCTTCTCCCTTTTTGGTCCATAAAAAAACAATATCATAACCTTGTTTTAAATCATTTTTTAATATTCTATAATTTTCTCTTATTAATCTTTTAATTCTATTTCTTAGTACAGCTCCACATTTCTTAGTGGCTACGGCTATACCAATTACATTAATATTTTTTCGGTTTTTTAAAACATAAACTGATACTTGTTTTCCTACAAAAAATTTTCCTTTTGACAATACATTTTTAAATTCATAATTTTTCTTTAATGTTTTTATTTTTCTCATTAAAATCACTCATATTTCAAAAAAGGTCACTTTTAAGTGACCTTAAAATTTACGCACTTAGTTTTTTTCTTCCTTTTGCACGTCTAGCTTTTAATACATTTCTTCCTGATCTAGTTTTCATTCTTTTCATGAATCCATGTTCTTTTTGTTCTTGTCTCTTTTTTGGTTGATATGTTCTTTTCATTTTGCACCTCCTATGATATATGTAACCATTTCTGGATTTATTTTTTATATAATAAGCTTTATTATTATATCCTAATTTTCCCAGTAAGTCAATACAAAATAAACATTTTTTAAATAAATATTTTTTTGTATTGACTATCATGTAAATTATTTGATATTATATACGAATACTGTGGATAACTATGTGTATAACTTTTATACACTTAATATATATTTTTTATCATTATATTTTGGAAGGACTGAAAATAATGCAAAAAGAAGAATTAAACGATCTATTAACAAAAGCAAAAGAACTCTTAAAAAACGAGGTTACCACAATAGCATATGAAACCTGGATAAGAGATTTAGATATAGAAAGTGAAGAGAATGGCAATATAGTTTTAATTGCAAATAATACATTCCAAAAAGAATCTATTCTCTCAAGATATTACGAACTTTTTAAAAATACTTTTAATTATATTACTAATAAGAATTGTGTCATAACAGTACATTTAAAAGATGATGTTTCAGAAGATGGGTTACAACTTTCAAAACAAGTGTCTAATAGTCCTAGTAGTTATCCCAATTCATCTTTAAATCCAAAATATACTTTTGATAGTTTTGTTGTAGGAAATAATAATAGATTTGCACATGCTGCTGCTCTTTCAGTCGCTGAAGCACCTGCTACTGCATACAATCCGCTATTTATTTATGGTGGTGTTGGACTTGGAAAAACCCATTTAATGCAAGCTATTGCAAATGAAATATTAGTTAATAATAGAAATGCAAATATTTTGTATGTTACAGCTGAAAAGTTTACTAATCAGCTTATTAATGCTATAAAAGAGAATAAAACAGAAATGTTTAGAAACAAATATAGAAACATTGATGTTTTATTAATTGATGATATTCAATTTATCGCAGGAAAAGACAGAAGTCAGGAGGAGTTTTTCCACACTTTCAACGCATTACATGATGATGGAAAACAAATTATTATTTCAAGTGATAGGCCTCCAAAAGATATAAATCTTTTGCAAGATAGGCTTAAATCTAGGTTTGAATGGGGATTAATTGCTGATATTTCAAACCCAGATTATGAAACACGTTTGGCAATACTTAGAAAAAAAGCTCAATTAGAAAATATAATAGTTGATGATGAAATTCTAAGTGATATAGCAACAAAAATAGATTCAAACATAAGAGAACTAGAAGGAATTCTAAAAAAACTAATTGCAAATGCATCACTAACTAATTGTCCAATTACTATAGAAATGGCAGAAAAGGCAATAAATGATGTAGCTACAAAAAAAGACAAAGTATTATCTTTAGAGTTAATACAAGATACAGTAGCAAAATATTTTAATATAACAGTAGAAGAATTAAAAGGTATGAAAAGATCAAATGATGTAACTTTTCCAAGGCAAATTGCTATGTATTTATGTAGAAATGTTGCACAACTTTCGCTATCTAACATAGGGAAGGGGTTTGGTAAAAGAGATCATACCACTGTAATACACGCATGCACAAAAATTGAAAAAGAAATGCAAAACAATATTAGTACCAAAAGAATTGTGGAAAGTGTGAAAAACATATTGCTAAATGACAAATAATTGTGAATAAAAGGTTTGAATATTTTTTACAAAATATTCGTTTGATAAAAAAATGTTTGACAAAAATTTAGCAATCTTTACTTACGGAACAGCCACATTGGATATCCACATACTAATGTGAAAAGTATGTTAATAAACTGTTGATATCTTGGTTTTCCACATAACAAAATTTTTAATGTAGATAACATTTATAATTTTCCACCAAGTTATTAACATTAAAAAGTATAGGGAATAGTGATTTCCACATACTTATCCACATTATCCACATGTACTATTACTACTACTACTAAAATATTAATTAATTATATAATAAGGAGGAAGCACAAAATGAAACTTATTTGTGAGAAGGATAATATCCTTAAAGCACTTAATTCCGTAACAAAAGCGGTAGCTACTAAAACAACAATGCCTATACTAGAAGGTATATTAATTCAAACAAATGATAATGAAGTAAAATTTACAACATATGATTTAGAAATTGGTATAGAATATGTAACTAATTGTGAAGTAAAAGAACAAGGAGCTACAGTAGTAAATGCAATAATGTTTAGTGAAATTATTAGAAGATTACCAGATTCTGAAATAAAAATAACTTTAGATGAAAAGAATTTATTAGTAATAGAATGTGAAGGTTCTTTATATAAATTAGCAACCATGAATCCTGATGAATTTCCTGAACTTCCACAAATAAGTATAGAAAATTCTATTGAAATGGAACAAAATTCTTTAAAAGATATGATAAGAAAAACAATTTTCGCTGTAAGTACAGAAGAAAATAGACCAATTTTTACAGGTTGTTTATTTGAAATAAAGAATAACAAATTAAATGTAGTTGCAGTAGATGGTTTTAGATTAGCTTGGAAAAGTAAATTCTTACAAAATAAAATAAATGATTTTTCAGCAGTAATTCCAGGAAGAACTTTAAATGAAATAAATAAAATAATTATTGATTCTTATGATATGATAAAAATAGGAGTTGCTAAAAATCAAGCTTTATTTGAAATGGAGAATTGTAAAATAGTAACAAGACTATTAGATGGAGAATTTTTAAATTATTCTAGTGTTATTCCAGAAAATTGGGAAACTAGAATTCGTGTAGATAAAAATCAAATTCAAAATTGTTTTGAAAGAATTAGTTTAATTTCTTCATCAAGCATAGAAAAAGAAAAGAAATATCCTGTAAAAGTTAATGTAGATATAGGAAAAGTAACAATTTCTTGCACAAATCAAACAGGAGATGCAAAAGAGGAAATGTATGTTACAACTGAAGGAAAAAATCTTGAAGCAGGATTTAATCCAAAATATTTCCTAGATGCATTAAGAGCAATAGATGATCAAGAAGTATTTATTGATTTTGGGACAAGCATTTCACCATGTATTATTAGGCCAGTTGAAGAAGGCGGAGATTATATTTATATGGTTTTGCCAATTCGTATGAAAGAATAGGTTTGCCTAGCCAAAAAACAATTCTTTTTCAATCGTGAGAATGGAATTAAAAGCAAGAAAAAAATAAATATAAAGCTAGTTTTCCACAAAACCACGTTAAAATGTGGATAACTGAGTGCAAAAAACATTACATTTTTGAAAAAAGGACATAGAAATGTACATAGAAAATATTAAACTTAATAATTTTAGAAATTATAATCAATTAGATTTAGAATTAAATAAACATATTAATGTGATTTTTGGGGATAACGCACAAGGAAAAACTAATATTTTGGAAGCTATTTTTCTCTGTTCTTTTGGAAAATCTTTTAGAACCCAAAAAGAAAAAGAAATGATAAAATTTGATGAGGATAAGGCAACAGTAGAAATATTTTTTAAAAAGAAAGATAGAGATGGCAAAATAAAAATTGAAATAGGGGATAAAAAGCAAATTGCTGTTAATGGAGTAAAAATAAAAAAGTTAAGTGAGCTGTTAGGAAATATAAATATTGTTTTATTTACTCCAGATGATATAAATATTTTTAAAAGTGGGCCTGCAAATAGAAGAAAATTTTTAGACATGATGATAGGTCAATTAAGACCAAACTATGTATATAATTTGAATATGTATTTG
This sequence comes from uncultured Clostridia bacterium, assembly GCA_944392505.1. GTDB lineage: Bacteria > Bacillota > Clostridia > TANB77 > CAG-508 > CALXVA01. The sequence continues at coordinate 19,992 of CALXWU010000076.1, forward strand.
AAAACTATTGAACAGAGAAATAATTATTTAAGGCAAATTAAAGAAGAAAATAAACCAGAAGAAATGCTTGAAATTTGGGAGGAAAATTTAGCAGAATATGGAGAAAAAGTATATAATTACAGAAAATTATATATGGAAAAAATCTTAAATAAAATAAATGGAATACATAGTAAAATCACTGATGCTAAAGAGGAATTAAAAATAGAATATATTTCTGATTGTTTTAATAAAGAAGAATATTTAAAATTATTAAAATCCAGAAGGAAACTTGATATTATTAAAGGATTTACTACAAAAGGTATACATAGAGATGATTTTGTGATATATATAAATGATAAAGAGGTTAATATCTATGGCTCACAAGGGCAAAATAGGACAGTAGTTTTATCACTAAAATTAGCAGAACTCAAGGTCATTTTCGAAGAAATAGGGGAGTATCCAATACTTCTTTTAGATGATTTTATGTCTGAATTAGATGAAAAGAGAAGGAGTAATTTTCTAAGTAATATAGAGAATACTCAAGTTATATTAACAGGAACAGAAAAAATAGATTTACCTAATTTAGAATATAATTTATATAATGTGAAAAAAGGAGAAATCATATAATGTATGTTCATATAGGGAAAGATATGGTTATAAATTCTGATAATATTATTGCAATTTTAGATATTGAATCATTAGAAAAAAAGAAAAAATTAGAAGAGGTCTTACAAAATTTAAAAATTAGTGATAAAATTATAGATGTATCTGAAAATAATAAAAAATCATTAATAATTCTAAAGAAAAAAGATATAGTTTTAGGATATATTACAAATATTTCTTCAATAACTATAGCAAAAAGAGCGAATAAATAAAACATAGGTTGAAAGACAAAATAGGAGGAAATTTAATGGAAAAATTTGAGCATGAATATGGAGCAGAACAAATACAAGTATTGGAAGGACTAGAAGCAGTTAGAAAAAGACCTGGTATGTATATTGGTAGTGTGTCAATTAGAGGTTTACATCATCTAGTATATGAAATTGTAGATAACTGTGTAGATGAAGCTTTGGCAGGATATTGTTCAGAAATTGATATTAAGATCGAAGAGGGTAACATTATTTCAGTTCAAGACAATGGTAGAGGTATACCTGTTGACATTCATCCAAAAACAAAAATATCTGCTGCAGAAACAGTTTATACAAAATTACATGCAGGAGGAAAATTTGGTGGAGATAGTGGATATAAAGTATCTGGAGGATTACATGGTGTTGGTGCATCAGTTGTTAATGCTCTTTCTGAATGGACAGAAGTTACTATAGAAAGAGATGGCGGAATCTTTCAGATGAAATTTAATAGAGGAAAGACAGTAGAGCCACTAACTAGAATAGGAGATTCTAAAAAAACTGGTACAAAAGTTAGATTTTTAGCAGATAGTACAATATTTGAAACCTTAGATTATGATTATGATACTTTAGAAGAAAGATTTAGAGAAATAGCATTTTTAACTAAAGGTTTAAAGATAAAAATAGAAGATTTAAGAGTTGAACCTAGTAAAAAAGCAGAGTTCCATTTTGAAGGTGGATTAAAATCTTTTGTTGAATATTTAAACAAAAATAAGGAAAAATTACATAAAGATCCAATATATATTGAAAAAGATGGAGAAGTTCCTATTGAAATTGCATTACAATATACAACCTCTTATTCAGAAAATATACTTTCATTTGTAAATAATATAAATACAGTAGAAGGCGGAACACATTTAGAAGGATTTAAGAGAGCATTAACTAAAGCATTTAATGATTATGCAAAATCTCATAATTTATTAAAAGAAAAAGACGGAAGTTTACAAGGAGAAGATATTAGAGAGGGAATTACAGCTGTAGTTTCTGTAAAGGTTAAAGAACCACAATTTGAAGGACAAACTAAAACAAAATTAGGAAATAGTAGTGTGACTGGAATTGTTAGTAGTGCAGTAAATGAAGCTTTATCCAACTTTTTAGAAGAAAATCCAACAATAGCTAAGGCTATATTGGAAAAATGTATAGGAGCTGCACGAGCAAGAGAAGCTGCTAGAAAAGCAAGAGAACTAGTAAGAAGAAAAAGTGCATTAGAAACATCTACATTGCCAGGAAAACTTGCTGATTGTAGTAGTAAAGTTGCATCTGAATGTGAAGTTTATATAGTTGAGGGAGATTCTGCTGGTGGTAGTGCAAAACAAGGAAGAGATAGAAGATTCCAAGCAATACTTCCTTTATGGGGAAAGATGCTTAATGTAGAAAAATCAAGAGCAGATAAAATATATAATAATGATAAATTACAACCAGTTATATTAGCAGTAGGAGCTGGAATAGGAGCAGATTTTGATATATCTAAGATAAGATATGGAAAAGTAATTATTATGGCAGATGCCGATGTTGATGGTGCACACATTAGAACTTTATTATTAACCTTCTTCTTTAGATATATGAGACCATTAATAGAAAATGGAAATGTATATTTAGCACAACCACCATTATATAAATTATCTAAAAAAGGTAAAGAGGATGTATATTGCTACACAGATGAAGAAATGACAAAACATTTAAATGAAATGGGCAGAGATGGGGTAAATATACAAAGATATAAAGGTTTAGGAGAAATGAATCCAGAACAATTATGGGAAACAACTATGAACCCAGAAAAAAGAATATTAATAAAAGTAAAATTGGAAGATGCTATAAAAGCAGATGAAATATTTACTATATTAATGGGAGATGACATTAATCCTAGAAGAAAATTTATTGAAGATAATGCAAAATATGTTAAAAATTTGGATATATGATTTATTTATCAATTTTTTAATATTAATTATAAAGAATTTTGGTAGACATTTTCAAAAATAATTGAAAGCGCTACCAAATTTTTTATTTTGATATATAATATGTCGAAACATGTCGAACGAAAATTCTTGCAATTTATATAAACACATGGTATAAATATTAACATAATAAATTGATTTAATTAGATTCTAAAAATTTATTTCAAATGTTTTTATCAACTTTTGTTTCAAAATATTTTTTCAAAACAATTTTTTCAAATTTATTATATTCAGAAATTTTTATAAGGTTTAAATTTTATTTTATTTAATTCTATTTTTATTTTTTATTTTCTATTTAAACAATTTAATAAAATTTTATTCTTTCAATTAATAAATATTATGAGCAATTTAATGTAAATTTTCAAAAATTAATATATTTTTTATATCATTATTTATTATAAATAATTTTTATTTTTTTCAAATTTTATTTCCAAATTAAATTAAATAATAAAAACCTTATAAAAATCTAAAAAATGGAGGAATTAAATGAGAGAAAAAATTTCAAACAAAAACAAAGTTAATAATTTTTCAACTCAAAATTGGTTAAACATAGAAACAATATTTGAAAACGGAATTATTAAAACGAAAGATAATAAATATATAAAAATAATTAAAATAAAACCAATTAATTTTAATTTAAAATCAGACCTTGAAAAAGAGGCAATATTAAATTCGTATAAAATATTTTTAAAAACATCCAATTTTGATTTTCAAATTTTAATTCAAAGTAATAAAGAAGATTTATCTAATCATTTTTCAAAAATAAATGAAAATTTAAATTCTGAAGAAAAAAATATCCAAGAAATATCAAATAAATATATTAAATATATAAAAGAATTAAATAATAATAAAAAATCATCTTCAAAGAATTATTATATAATTATTGATTATATAAATAAAAATAACGAAATTATAGATTTAGATACATATGCTTTTGAAGATTTAAATAATAAATATTTAAAAATTAAAGATGGACTTGCAAGATGTGGGAATAATGCAATAGATATTAATGATAAAAATGAAATAATAAATATATTATTTTCATTTTTAAATACTAGAAAATATTTAAATAATAATTAAAATTAATAAAAAAATAAATAGATAAAAATATAAAAAAATCAATAAAAAATAAAATAATTTTAATTCACTTGAAAGGACATTTTTTATGCTAATAGAAAAATACAAAAAAAATAAGGAAAAAAATAATCAAAATAAAAAAGAAAAAATAGACTTTATGGAAGGTAGTTTTTCAGATATTGATTATATTGCTCCTTCATATGTAAATTTATTAAATCCTAAATTTATTGAAATTGATAATAATTATTATTCCTCAATATTATTAACAAATTATTTTAGAGAGCAGAAGGATTTGATTTTAAAATCCATAATTGACACAAATATTGATATAAATATTTCAATTTTTTATGAAAAGCAAAATACATATAAAACAATAAGAGATTTAACATATCATATTGGAAATGTTGGAGTAGATATAAAATCAAATAATCAAAATAGGCAGGACATAGATTTAGCAACTTTTACATATAATGATGCAAAATATATTAGAAAAGAATTACAAATTAATAATGAAGATTTATATTTTTTCTATATTTATATAAATACTTATTCTCAAGATGTAAAGGAACTTGAATTTATTTTAAATAAGATAGAAGGAATTATTGAAAGTAATGGTATGCAAACTAGAAGAGCATTTTTTAGACAAGAAGAAGCATTTAAGGCTTGTCTTCCATTAAAAGAAAATAATAAATTATTAAAAGAAGTATCAAAAAGAAATATACTAACAAGTGGGCTAGTTGCAACTTATCCATTTATTTCATCTGCTATTTTTGATGAGGATGGCATATTTGTAGGAATAAATATATATAATAATTCACTTGCCTTTATAGATAGATATAATACCGATAAATATAAAAATGCTAATATGTGTATTTTTGGAACCTCAGGAGCAGGAAAATCCTTTTATACAAAATTATTAATTTTAAGATATAGATTATTAGGAATTGAACAATATATAATTGATCCAGAACGAGAATATAATAAATTATGCAAAAATTTAAATGGAACATTATTAAAAATAGGTCCAGGTTCAAATACATATATAAATGTTTTTGATATTCGAGAAGAAAGCATAGAAGACGAGGAACAAGGATATTTAGCAAATAAAATTAGCAAATTAATTGGATTTTTTAATTTAATTTTTGGAAAAATAAATGAAGAAGAAAAGGCCATTTTGGAAGAAAAATTAATTGAATTATATAATTCTAAAAATATTACTTTTGATGATAAGAGCTTATTTAAAATAAAAGAAAATAAAATTAATATTAAGCCGATATTTAAAGAAAGTACTGATATGCCAACATTAGGAGATTTTTATGAAATATTAGATAAAGATAATAGAACAAAAATATTTAAAACAAAATTAATTCCCTTTATAAAAGGTTCATTAAAATTTTTTAATAATTATACAAATGTAGAATTAAATAATAAATTAATTGTTGCAGATGTATACGAATTAGGAGAAGAAAATTTAAAATATGGAATGTATTTATTTACAGATTTATTTTGGGACAAAATAAAAAAAGATAGAAAAATAAAAAAAGCTATTTATTTAGACGAGATATGGAGACTAATTGGTGTAACCTCAAATAAAGATGTAGCAAGTTTTATATATAAAATATTTAAAACAATAAGAAAATATGGAGGTAGTAGTGTTGCAATAACACAAGATATTTCAGATATCTTCAGTCTTGAAGAAGGAACATATGGAAAAAGTATATTAAATAATTCAAGTATAAAAACATTTTTTTCACTTGAAGAAGAAAATATAAAAATATTAGAACAATATACTAATTTATCAGAAAAAGAAAAAATTGAAATTAAATCATTAAAAAGAGGAGAATGCTTAATGTTCGTTGGTGATGAACACATATTAAATAAAATATATTCAGCCGATTTTGAAAAAGAATTAATTGAAAAAGAAATAAATAAATAATAAATTAATATTAATTACTAAAAAAAATGAAAAAGGAAATAAAAATGAAGAAAATAATTACTGCATTAGGAAAAGAAGATATTAATATTGAATTGAAAAAAGAAAAAAATTTCGAAATAATCTCAGGGGATATTCAATATAAAGAAGGCATTTTAGAGGTTCTAGAAAATAATCAAGACATAGACTTTATAATTTTAAATAGTTTATTATCAGGCAATATTGATATAAAAGAATTAATAAATAAAATAAATGATATTTCACGAAAAATAAAAATAATTATTTTTTTAGAAAAAACAGATGACGAATTAGAAAAATATTTATTTGAAAATAAAATATATAAAATATTTTATAATAATGAAGTAGGAATAAATGATTTAATAAATATAATTAATAATGATCAATTAAATAATGAGGAATTAAAACAAGAAATTGAAAAATTAAAAGAATTATTATTAAAAAAAGAAAATAATATAGATAAGAATATAACAAATAAAAATATTCAAAAAGAAAATAATTTGCAAAAAAAGCAAGGAAAAATTATTTGCATATTAGGAACTTCGGGTGTAGGTAAAAGTATAATTTCAGTAAATTTAGCTAAAGCTAATATTTATTCAAAAAACAAAATTTTAATCATTGATTTTGACTTAATTAATAATTCTATTAACACAATTCTAGGTGTAGGAAAATCCAATATAAAAATAGAAGAAAATAAAGAATTAAAATATCAAAAAAATAAAATAATTAAAATAAATAAAAAAATTGATTTGTTAATTTTTGCAGAGCAAAATATTCATAATTTTATTCCATTATTAAATGAACTAATAAAAATATATAATTATATTTTTATAGATACAAATTCAACAGAATTAATAGAAATAAATATAGAAATTATTAATGTTTCAGACTTGATATTATTTATTTCTGATACTAATTTATTGGAAATAAATAAGTCAATTAAATTATTAGATAAATATATTAATAAATTTAAAATAAATAAAAATTGTTTTAATATTATATTTAATAAATATAATTCTGAATCAATTAATATAAAATTATTAAAAAATATTTTTAGTGAATTCAATATTTTAGGTTATTTAAAATATAATGAAAAATACAATAAATTAATTAATAAAAATAATAAAAATAATTTTTTTAATAAAAAGATAAGAAATGAATATTTGAAATTGAATTATTTAATAAATAATAAATTAAATAATTTAAAATAAATATTAAATAAAACATATTTATTTAAACAAAAAAGGAGTGATATGAAAAATAATTAATAAAAAACATGAAAATAAATAAATTTTAATTAAAATAGGAGGGTTTAAATATGAAAATTCATAATAATAATTTAGAACAAAATAATGATTTACAATTAAGTCAGACAAATCAAAATGAACTAGTTACAGCAGAAGAACAAAATAGTTTTTTAAATTCTACTTTAGGACAAGTAATTGACTCTGGCTTAGATATAGGATTAAGGATGCTATTGCCAGACTCTATTGAAGATAGTGCATTAGAAATAAAGGATTCTTTTATGCAAAATGGATTTAAAGAGGGAATAAGTACTGCAATTAATACTGCAATAGACTTGGGAAAAAGTGTTATAGGAATTTTTACAGGAAAATTTGACGATATGTCACAAGCAAGAGATGCAGTCAAGAGTGGAGGTTTAATTGATGGGATTTCAAGTTTATTAGATAAATTAATTGACAAAACTAGTGCCGCTGGATTAATAAATAGTAATGTCGCAGATTTGATAAGTAATGGAAAGGATGCTATTTTAAATAGTGTAAGTAGTAATATCGAAGATGAATTTATGTCACAAATAGATGGAGTTGATAAGCTTGCAAAATACGAAGATAATTGGAAACAATATTTTAAAGATCAAGATTTTGAAGGAATGCAAAGAGAGTATGAAAAAATAAAAGAAAAATTAAATGAATTAATGCCATTAGAAAAAACAATAAAAGAAGCAAGAGTAATTGAAAATTTACATACTTTAATTAGAAACAACGGACAAAATTTTGAACTTACTGAAGAGCAGCAAGAACTTGCTAATTTATTAGTTTAAAACAAATTTTATACAAATAAATTATATATAAATAGAAAACTTTTTTATTACTTTCAATACTCAAAGTAATATGGAATAGATAAACTATTGATTGTAAAAAAATAGGCTAATTCTTTTTGTAAATTAGCCTATTTTTACTTGCAAAATTAAGCATATTTATAGTATAATACAAGGGTAATTAAGTTACAAAATTAGAAAGGACGGAATAGCAAAAATGGAAGAAAATGAAGGAAAAATTATTGAAAGAAATATTGAAACAGAAATGAAAACATCATATATTGATTATGCTATGAGCGTTATTGTTTCTCGTGCGCTTCCAGATGTTAGAGATGGTTTAAAACCAGTACATAGAAGAATATTATATGCTATGTACGAAGATGGTATAACCTCTGACAAGCCATATAGAAAGAGTGCTAATACTGTAGGTTCTGTTTTAGGTAGATACCATCCACATGGAGACTCATCTGTTTATGATGCAATGGTAAGAATGGCACAGGATTTCTCTATGAGGTATCCACTAATAGATGGTCATGGAAATTTTGGTTCAGTAGATGGCGATGCTCCAGCAGCTATGAGGTATACTGAAGCAAGAATGTCAAAAATTGCAGAGACAATGCTTGAAGATATAGAGAAAAACACAGTAGATTTTATGCCAAACTATGATGACAGATTGCAAGAGCCAACCGTTTTACCGGCTAAAATACCAACATTATTAATTAATGGTTCATCTGGTATTGCGGTAGGTATGGCAACAAATATACCACCACACAACTTGACGGAAGTTATAAATGGTATAGTAAAAATAATTGACGATGATAATGTTACAGATGAACAGTTAATGAATATAATAAAAGGACCTGATTTTCCAACTGAAGGATTAATTCTTGGAAGAGAAGGAATTAAAGAAGCATATACTACGGGTAAAGGTAAAATTACAATGAGAGCAGAAGCTGAAATAGAAGAAATGAGTGGAAATAAACAAAGAATAGTAGTTAGATCTTTACCATATCAAGTAAATAAAGCCAGACTTATTGAAAATATTGCAAATTTAGTAAAAGAAAAAAGAATAGAAGGAATCTCAGAAGTAAGAGATGAATCAGATAGGGAAGAAAAAGTAAGAGTTGTTATTGAATTAAAAAGAGATGTAAATGCACAAGTCATACTTAATCAATTGTTTAAATTTACTCAAATGCAAGAGACTTTTGGTGTTATAATGCTTGCTCTTGTAGATGGAGAGCCAAAAATATTAACACTAAGACAATGTTTAGAATATTACATAGATCATAGAAAAACAGTAATTCTTCGTAGAACTCAATTTGACCTAGATAAAGCGTTAGCTAGAGCTCATATATTAGAAGGATTAAAAATAGCCTTAGATAATATTGATGAAGTAATTGATATAATTAGAAATTCATATGATGATGCAAAAGAAAGATTGATGGAAAGATTTGGTCTATCTGATATACAAGCACAAGCTATTCTGGATATGAGATTAAAAACATTATCAGGTTTGCAAAGAGAAAAAATCGAAGAAGAATATGCAGAATTAATGAAATTAATCGAGCATTTAAGAGCAATACTTGCTAGTGATAGACTTGTATATGATATTATCAAAGAAGAATTATTAGAGATTAAAGATAAATTTGGAGATGAAAGAAAAACAAAAATAGTTGCAGCAGAAGGCGAGTTTGATGTAGAAGACCTAATCAAAGAAGAACAATGTGTTGTTGCTTTAACTCATTTTGGATATATTAAAAGAATGCCAATTGATACATATAAGAGCCAAAAAAG
>CALXWU010000077.1 GCA_944392505.1 uncultured Clostridia bacterium
GAACAATGTGTTGTTGCTTTAACTCATTTTGGATATATTAAAAGAATGCCAATTGATACATATAAGAGCCAAAAAAGAGGAGGAAAAGGAATAACTGGAATTGCAACTAGGGAAGAGGATTTTGTAAAACAAATCTTTACTGCATCTACTCATGATACAATACTATTCTTTAGTAATAAAGGAAAAGTATATAGATTAAGAGGACATGAAATTCCAGAAGCAGGAAGAACTGCTAAAGGCACGGCAATAGTAAATCTACTAATGTTAGATGGAGGAGAAAAAATATCTGCAGTTATACCAATTGCTAATTTTGCTGAAGGTAAATATTTATTAATGGCAACTAGAAATGGAATTATTAAGAAAACTTCACTTAATGAGTATATGGCTGTTAGAAAGAGTGGATTAATAGGGATAACACTAAAAGAAGAGGACGAGCTTATTGATGTTAGACTTACTGACGGAGAGGATAATGTTGTACTTGTTACAAATAAAGGTATGTGCATTACCTTTGATGAAAAAGATGTGAGACCAATGGGAAGAGTATCACAAGGTGTAATAGGTATAAGACTTGATGAAGGCGATTTTGTGATAGGCATGGAATCTATTATTCATGGAAGTAAAGCTACGCTTCTTGCGATAACTGAAAATGGTTTTGGAAAGAGAACAGAGCTTGAGGAATATAGAGTACAAACAAGAGGAGGAAAAGGTGTAACAACGTATAAGGTAACACCAAAAACAGGAAACTTAGTTGGAATAAGAATTGCAACAGATGATGAAGACGTAATGCTTATTACAGACACAGGAACTATTATAAGATTAAAAGTTGCGGATATTAGTGTCCTAGGACGTTCTACACAAGGTGTAACATTAATGAGAACAAATGAAGGTAAAGTTGTAAGTATAGAAACAATACCAATGGAAGAAAAATCTGAGGAATAGGAGATATTATATGGAAGAAGATGTAACAGAAAAAACACGTTATTTAAAAATATTAACAGAACTTCAACTATATCCTAGAATCAAGATATTAAATGAAATGCCTAATAATGATAAAGGAGAAGATTTGTCAGTTAGGAGAGAAAAATTAATAGAAAATTTTATTGAAGATCTTCCCGAATATCTTAAAGAAATAGATAATTATAAAGAAATTGTTCTTGAAGCACTAGTCAAAGTAGAAAAAAATGTTAAGGAAATAAAAGAGAAAAGTGAAAAAGACAGAGAAGACTATGATGAAAGATAAACAAAAAGGAATATGTAATTTACATATTCCTTTTTTTAAACCTGATATCTTCTCCGAAGAAGTAACATATATCATAATACCCAACAATTCTTGAAACAATTCGTTCATCATAATTTTTATATAAATTATTTAAATTCAAATTTGTAGAAATAATTGTCTTGGTAATTTTCTTTTGATTTAAAAGTCTTGTATTTATAATATTGAATAATTCTGCAAATTTCATATTATTCATAGATTCAGTACCAAGATCATCTATAATTAGTAAATCAACATTTAAAATGCTATCTATAATATTAGAATCTTTCGTCTTACCAAATCTATAATCTATTATAGAATCAAGCATTACAGGAGCTGTTTGATAAAGTACATTCTTTCCTTTTTTTATAATTTCATTTGCAATGCAACTAGAAAGAAATGTCTTACCTAATCCAGTATTTCCAGTAAATAAAAGATTTTTCTGTTCTTTATCATCAAAATTGTTAATAAATTTAATACAAATATCTTTTATTAAATTTATATTCTCCCTTGGTGATATATTTGCATGATATTTTTCTTTATCTACCTTATCGGAATAATATTGATCTGAAAAAGTACTAAAGTTTTGTGTATCTAAATTTGACATATTTGCTTTATTAAATTGCTCATTATATAGTCTTTGTTTTAAACAAGTACACATTGTTACAGTAAAATTACTATTTGTAACATAACCCGTATCTTTGCATAAGCTACACTCATAATTTGGCTCAAAATAATTCTCGGGAATATCAAGAGATTTTAACAATTTATTCTTTTCTTCTCTCAATTTCTTTATCTCTTCATTAGCAGAAACAAGAAGTGTTTTATCGTTATTTTTTATTAACTCTTTAGCATTAGAAAGTGTAAGAGATATTATTTTATTCTCGATTTGTTGCAATTTAGGATATTTCTCATATAAGTTTTCTTTTCTTTTGACAGCATCCATTTCTGCTTTTAATTTTTTCTGATCATATTGCGAAAGTATTTCTTTTAACGTTAAACTCACAAATATACCTCCATATAGAATTATTTTTTGATATTAGCATATAAATTATCCAAGTTATCATAAGTTCTTTGTTCATACTTGTTATATCCGGTTTCTTTTTCTAATTGTTTAATATTTTTATTCTTTTCTTTTGTTGCTTTTAAAAATTCTTGCACCTCATCAGGAGTTTTAAATCCTCTTTCATGCCAATCTGTTAGAAGTGAATCTATGTAATTAAAAGTTGGATTTAATTTTGAAGTAGTCTTTTTCAAAGCAATTTCGATTATATCTAATCCATAACCAAAATCAATATTCCATTTTTCTATATAGGCATATTCAAATTCTGTAAGAGCTCTTGATATACCCAATTTTTTACTAATAGTTTTTGCTATAATATTTAATTTTTCTCTTTTCTCGTAATATTTATCCAGGTCATTAAAAGTCTTAACATTATTTCTACTCCAAGTTTCTGCAACAGCTTGTACATATTTACAATTTAAAGCAGATTTATCAAAGCAACATCCAAATAATGCTATCATAACTTCTTCATCAAAATTGAATTTTTTGAACCATAATTCAATCTCTGGATACCAGGAAGTAGGCATAAGTCCAGAAAAGTATTTATTATTAATATACTCAATAGCTTTTGCGCGCTTTTGACTTTCAGCAGATTTTTGTAATTGTTCAGCAGATAGGGCAGTTCTAGGCTTATATAATTTGTGCAATTCGATTTCTTGAATACTATTTACGACATAACCAGTATTCTTTTTAGTAATTAGCCCTTGATCTTCCCAATATTTTACTGCATCTTGAATTGTTTTTACAGGGAGTACTAATTTTTTGGACATGTCATTTATTTTAATATCTTTATCATATTTAGACAAAAATAGCATGTATAAATATACTTTTATGAAGTCACCATTAGCCTCTGATAAATATTCCGCAAAAAATATATCTGGTATATTTGTATTTGAAAACAATAAAGCTAAATCTGCATTCTCTAATTTCATAAGAGTATTCCCCCTTCAAAAGTATGAATTGAATTATATCATTTTATATTCAAAAATACAATGAGGAAAACAATAAAATATTGTAGAAAACAACAGAAAAATAAAGAAAAAAGACATTTTATAAAGCAAATTGAAAAATTAAAATTTTTTGTATAAATATATTCTTGGAGAAGAAAAATATTTATATAAATATTTTAATATATATAATATTTTTTCATGATTAAATCCAATTATGCTAAGCAAAGCAAAGGGTAAGAATAAAACAATAAATATGCCAATTTTAAAGGTGATATTTGGAATACAAAAATATACAAATATGAATAAAATTAATCCCCAAACAATATTTAAAATAAGGGTAGAATAATCAATAAATCCAAATAATTTACTTTTAAAATTATAATTTTGTGGAAAAATAAATGTCATAAAACCTCCTAACTAGTTCGTCCTTTCAAAAAATTAAAATTCTGAGATACATCTGTGGATATTCCACTAATAAAATGCTGTACATATGAATTTGCTCTTATTAAGGCATAGATTGCACCAATACACAATATTTGAGAAAAAATATCAGTGCTTGAAAAATCAAGAGAAAAGATAATTAATAATATTAAGGAAATAAAAGGTTGCACAAAAAGTAAGGATAAAAAAATCTTAAGCCAGGCCTTAAAAAACCAGGAACTTGAACTATTAATTAAAGTTAAAAATGCAAATGGAGTAAGAAGTACAAGAACTTTTACCATGATATATCTAAGGGAATATGTAAATAATAAATTAATGAAACTTATTGAAACTAAACTCTTTAATAAACCATCAAAAGAAAAGATATTAAAATCCGTGGCATCTACTGTTACCGTAGAATTAAAACTGTCTATTATAGCAGAGAAAGAAATTTCATAGCCCAAGGCACTAGCACCTGCATTTCGAATAGCATCTGAAATTAGAGAAGTGAAATAAATGAAAAACTCACATATATAATATGAAAAATTCATAAAAATTCCAAAAATTAACAACTTAAATATAAATTGATATGGTTTCTCAATTCCGGTTCCGGATAAATGTGAATAAATGAGTTTGAAACAATAGTATAAACAAACCCCAACAAGTAAAGAGTTCGCAATTATTATTAAGCTTTTACTTGAATTATTTCCCAACAATCTGTCAAAAAATGAATTATTAAAGATACTAGTATCAATAAAGGCTAAATTATCCAAAGTATCATAAACAGTATTATCAATTGAAGCAAATAAAGTACTTAATAGATTATTAATGGTATCAATAATTACTTGTGAAATATTAGTTACATTTGAAACACTTCCTTCCAAAATACACCTCCTTAAAAATCAAATTATGTAATTTTTGAAATAAAATATAAAAATAAAATAATAAAAATATATATTAAATAATTTTTAATAAAAAAATTATTTAAGCTAGATAGGCAGAAAATTTAACCACTGAGAGTTCTAATTAATAAGAGATTTAATTGCAGATAAAATTAAATTTATTGCCAAAATAAAAGCGTATGAAAATAAAGATCCTCTAATTAGCTTTTTGGCGATTCTTATCCTTTCTTCGTCTCCAAAACTAAATTTTTTCATAAAAACACCAACACCGACTGCAACAGCAGCTGCAGGTGTAGCAAGAGCTAATAGCCAATCTTTTATATTTTCAAATGCTGCATTTAAGGTATTAACTAGTTCAGGAGTATCAGAAGCCAAAGCACTTGAACAAATAAATAAAATAAAAATAATAGATAAAATAAATTCAAAAGATATAAAAAATTTAATTTTACTTTTTTCCATAAATACCTCCATTTGAGCCTAATGACTCTTAAAATAATTAATAAATATAATTTATTTTTCAAAATAAGGTTTCAGTTTAATTTTTTGAGGGGGAATTATTTTATTACCATCAGATAAAAAAGAGAGTGAACAAAAATTTTCGAGTTCTTGAGTAAAAAATTTAGTATCATAAACAAAATCATAAGTAATTTGAGTACTAATACTTTCAGAAATATTTGAAGCTGTAGAATTCAAGCTGTTTGTAATATAGCTATAGCTAGTTTCTTTTGCATTTTCAGATATACTGTGAAATTCTTTTTCTTTATCTTCTTTTCCGATTTGCTTTTGAGCATTTTCTATAGTAAAAATATCATCTGTTCTAAACCAAAATTTATTTACTAAATTTTGAATAATTACTTCAACAGAATATTTATTGTTTAAAGAATTTAATAAAGATGTATAGCTTTGGGTAGCAACAATATTTATACATTTTGCCTCTCTGCTTTGAGCATAAAATTCACTATCAGAAGCCGTACAATATTCATGATATTCATCAGAAATAAATGCAACTGTTCTATCTGAAATATCAAAATTATTTGCAAGTCTTGCCATTACCTCTGTTTGAAAATCTAGTTTTAAATATGTAGCAATAATTTTAGATAAATTTTTGTATTCAGATATATTCATATTTAGAACAACAATCTTACCATTTTTTATTAAATCTTCAAATCCTAAAAAATTTAATTCATCTTCTTTAGGATTAAAGGTACTATATATTTCATAATCTGATATAAATACATTTGTAATTCTAGTTATTTCAGATCTTAAAATAGATAAAGTTCTTTGATCTAATGCAAAAAATTCCTTTTGAAAAAAGTTTAAACTAGACAATAAATTATATATATCCTCAGTATTAAATTGATTATTAATAAATTTATTTCTTAAATAATCTATTTTCTCTACATAATAATTATCTACCGAAATTAATTTATGTATCTCCTCAAATGTAACATATCCGTTATTATATAACCTACATAATTTAATACATTCGGTTAGAATGGCTTCGACTTTATCCAGCCAGTATGATTCTGTATTATTAGGAGAAAAGAGAAGTAAAATTGTCTTTAATCTATTTGCCAAAACGGAAGGTTTTAAATTGGGTTTATGCAATGGATTATATTTATATTTTCCACCTAAACTAATAACAATTAAATCCTCTTCTCTACCACATGATTTAGCAAATTCTGAAACTTTAATATAATAATTACCTTTAACATCTAAGACCAACATTCCAATTTTATTAAATTCATCATTGCAAAAATATTCAATTAATTGTTTTGTAAAAGGGTACATGGCACTACTAGTTTTTCCAGTTCCAATAGTTCCAGTAACTAAAAGGTTTTGATATAAACTTTTTTCTGGTAAATATATAGGAGTTTTAGAAATAAAATTATTTCCTACAAATAAATTAAGTTCATTTTTTAATATACTTCTTTTATTTAAATTATTTAATTTATTAAATTCTTTAAATTTCATTAAATTATTATTTGAATTATTCTCAGTATTTTTAAAAAATTTATTTTTATTATTTTCTTTTTTTATTTTATATAAATTTTTAATTTTATATAAAACAAAAGAAAAATAATTAATCATTTTTTTGCAAAATTTTAAAATAGATATTTTTTTAAATTTTTGCAATAATTTACCAAATATATTTTTTAAAAATTTAAAAAAATCTAAAAGTATGTGATATAGAAAATTGGAGATAATAAAAGAAGAAAAAATATATGTAATAAAAAATGTAATTTTAATATATAGCCATAAATCAGGATTTTGAACACAAATATCAAATGGATTTACGCCATATGTAATTGTTACAGAAGCAGCAATAAAGATTTCAGAAAACAAAATATACCCAATATAACAATAAAAAAGGGAGAAAAATATAACGAATAAAAAGTGCTTAATGAAGTTCACCTCCTAAAGTAAATTAAATAAAAAGCTAGAAAAATAATAATGAAAATTAAATATGTAGAAAAAAACAAAAAAATAATAAATAATTTAATAATCTGAAAATTTAAGGATTTTTAAAATTAGATTTAATATTTAATTTTGATCCCTGTAAATTATGAAATACCTTATTATTGAAAAATAAATAAATTGAATAAAGAGTAATAAATAAATGAATAATAAAAAATATAAAGAATAAATCTACAATATTGAAAATAAACACCGCCTTTCCAGTTTCTACCAATAATACTACATTTTTTTAAGTTTGTCTATACTTTTTTTAAAAAATGTGATAAAATTTTATATGGTTATTAAAGCCAAGAATAATATAATGTAAAGGAGTTTTTAATATGAAAATTGATAAAGATACTAAAATAGGAGAATTATTAGAAAACGCACCAGAAAAAGCTGATATTTTATTAGAAGCTGGTATGCATTGCTTAGGTTGCCCTGCTTCACAAGCAGAAACATTGGAAGAGGCTTGCGAAGTTCATGGAATAGATGTAGAAGAATTATTAAAAGAATTAAATGCATAGAACTGCCAAAAACTTACGAAAATTGACAAATTGAGAAAATTTATAAATTTGTATTGACAAACCTAAAAAAATAGGGTAAAATAATACTTGCGTTTACAACTTAAACGCAGGTGAACTATTTGGGTCATTAGCTCAGGTGGTAGAGCACTTGACTTTTAATCAAGTTGTCCGCGGTTCGAGTCCGCGATGGCTCA